>NZ_JBFARL010000046.1:0-44917 GCF_040674655.1 Actinomadura sp. NPDC049753
CCCCGGGACCGCCCCCGGGGGGGGTCCCGCGGGGGGCGGGGTGTTGGGGGGCGCGGACAAGGGCCCGCCGCCGGGCGGGGCGCGGCCCTCGGGGCCGCGCACCGCCTATGCCGCGATCAGGCGGGGACGATGTTCTCCGCCTGCAGGCCCTTCTGGCCCTGCGTGATGTCGAAGGACACCTTCTGGCCCTCCTGGAGCTCACGGAAGCCCTGGGCCGCGATGTTGGAGTAGTGGGCGAAGACGTCGGCGCCGCCGCCGTCCTGCTCGATGAAGCCGAAGCCCTTTTCCGCGTTGAACCACTTGACGGTGCCGGTGGCCATGGTCGTCTCCTTCAGGGTGTGCCCCGTCCGCACACCGTGCGCGGGCGGGGACGCCGCGATGGCCCATCCGGAAGATCCAGAAAAAACAAAAGTGCGCCTGAGGTCACTTCCAACAGGCGCACGCACATGTCTATGGGAACCGCAACTGCCTCTACTGTACCACAGGATTTCGGGCGGCCGATCGGGGCGGTGTCCAGCACGATAATTTACCAGCCGGTCTGCGAGAAGCCTTCAGGGAACCGCCCGGTACGCGCATAATGAGGTAATGAAACCCACCGGTCCCGCCCGACGGCGACACCTGCCCACCAGCCCCTTCGCGCCTCCGCCCGCCGCTCCGCCGGCCAAGGAGTTCACCCTCGACGACCAGGTCACGCACGACAAGTACGGGCTCGGGCGCGTCCTGGAGGTCGAGCCGGGCAACGCCGTCCTGGTCGACTTCGGGACGCGGAAAGTAAAGATCCTCTCGCCGTTCACGAAGCTTTTCCGGCTCTAGGAACACCGCCGGGGCCCCGGCGCGGCACGGCCCGAAACCACGGGGCGGGCGGCCGCCGGCCGGGCCCGGACAGGCCCGCGGAGGCCGTTCCCCAGGCGGCGAAGGCGCCGCCGGGGCGGACTCAGCCGGACGACTGAGGTCGGAGGGTCGGCTCGGCGACTCCGGGCGGGGCGCCAGGGAGGCGCGCCCCCGCCACCTCGATCAGCCGGGCGGCCATGTCGGAGAACAGGAGCATCTGGCGCGCGGTCGCCGGGCTGAAGGGCTCCGCACCGACCCGTCCGAGGACCGCGAGCACTCCCCGTGTGGCCTCCCCCGTCTCCAGCGGCAGGATCAGGATGGGACCGGCCGGAAGGCCGGTGAGCGTCTGATCGGCGGCGATCCGCGCGGACACGGCCCGGCGGGACGTGAACGCCCGGCCGAGCATCGACCGGCCCCGCCGCACCGTCAACCCGCGGATCCGTTCGCCGCCGGGGCCGTCCGCGACCTCGACCCGCAGCGTGTTGCCGTCCTCGCCCGGAAGGGCGACGAACGCCAGCGGCACGCGCGCCAGTTCCCGGGCGTGCGCCGCCACGAGGGCCAGCATGCCCGGCACGCCGGTTCCTCCGAGGACCACCGCGCTCATCAGCTCGAACGTGGCCGCGAGGCGCCGGCGGTCCGTCTCGCTCGGTGCGGCGCCGGCGGCGCCCCACCCGATCGATCCCGGGTCGCCCGTCATGTCGTCATCCCGTCCGCCCACTCCGCCCGGGCCGGGCCGCGCGTTCAGGCCGCGGCCGATCGAAGGCGCGCGGCATCGACGGTGGGGCGGACGGCGAAGACCCGGGACAGGCCGCTGACCCGCAGGAGCCTGGCCATGTGCGGGCGGGGTGCGGCCAGGACGATCGCGACGCCCTCCGGTTCCGTGAGGCGGCGGGCGCCGGTGAGCAGAGCCAGCCCGGCGGCGTCGCAGAACGTCACCTCGGACAGGTCGATGACCACGTGGGGACCCGCGTCCCGCAGTGCGGTCTCCAGGGGCTCGCGCAGGGACGGCGCGGAGGAGACGTCGAGATCGCCGGTGATGGTGATGACGGTGTGTTCCGCGAGCGTCTCGCGGCGCAGCCCGGCCTCGGGGAAGGCGGTGCCTGCGGTATGCATCTGGGGCTCCGATCAGGAGTGTGCGTGTGGCCGGGACCTCTCAGAGCCCCGCGGTCGCTGCACCGCGGCCCGGCCGGGCGGCGGATCCGGCGCCGAGAACAGGCGTCCGTGTTCGAGAGGGACGGTGGAGCGGCGTCATGCGCGCCGGCCTGTCTGGCCTCGGGGAGACCGATCCTCGGAACCAGGGGGACGCCGGCTTGGCCGCCCGCATCGGGAACCTCTGGCTCACCCAGAGTCTACGCCCTCCGGCCCGAGGCACGCCGGAGTCCGCCGTCCACCCGGCCCCCGGGGCGGCACGAGCGAACGGCACCGCGCTGACCAGCGCCGACGCCGGTGAGCCGCGCCCGAGCGCCTGGACGAGCGCGCAGAGCGCACGAGTAGGCGAGACAGGGCGGACGGGCAGGGGAGACAGGGCGTACGGGGCCCTCGATCCGGGCAGGGGACGCACATGAGCGAAGTGTGGATCTCCGCCGCCGACGGTGACGACCTGATCCGTGCCGACGCGATCGTGATCCTCCGCATGGACAGGACGGGCCGGCTGACCGTGCAGCTCCGCGACGAGGCGAAGGTCAGCGTGACGCTCCTGGAGGGCTCGCCGGGCGGCGCCCGCCCGCCAGCGGACTTCCACCGCCAGTTGATCCGGCTGATCGCCGAACTCGCGGACTCCAGCGGTACGCAACTGGTCCGCGCGCGGCACGAGAACGGCGCGTGGCGCTGGACGAGCGAGAGCCTGTAGCCCCCCGACGCGAACCAGCCGGGGGGAGCGGCCAGTGGAGAGAAAGAAGAGATGTGATCTACGAAACTCTGTAGTGGCCGGAGTAGATTTTCGAGCGGAGTCCGGGTAGTGTTCCTTCCATCGAAGAGAGACGGGTCCATGAGAAGCGGCAGAGGACGAACTGCCGGAACGTATGGATGACACCGGCCGGGCGTGCCGGGGCCAACGCAGTGGAAGGGGCCTCGGCAGCCGGTCGGACCGGTGGCGGACGAGCCGCCGGCAGCAGTGGAGAACAGCAAGAACGCAGTACCGCAACACAACGAAGTACCGGAACACGCAGTACAGGTAGTACACGCAGTACAGGTAGTGATGTCGAGGAAAGGAGGGATCGGCGCCATCGGGATCGCCCGCAGCAGGCTCCAGTCACGCCGCGCGGGTACCGCAGTTCCCCGGATTGGACGGTGGTCTACGGTCACGCATACGCGATCCCCGCGTCCCCGCCTGTTGCGCGGCCGACGCGGAAGACCGGCTCATCAAGGCCGGTAGATGGTGTTGTACCTCTGGGCCCCGGCGCCGCAGTCTGGCGTCGGGGCCCCTTGCCGTCGCCGCCTTCCGATCTCTCGGCAGTACGGAAGGTTTTGTGAAAGCACCCCACATGGCTCAGGCCGGCGACCGACCCGGCCAACCCGACGACTCCGCGGGGCTCGAAGACAAGTTCGACGACGAGGACTACCCCGCCTACAGCATGGGCCGCGCCGCCGAGATGCTGGGCGTGACCCCGGCGTTCCTCCGCAGCCTCGACACCGCCCGGTTGATCGTCCCGCAACGCTCGTCCGGCGGGCACCGCCGCTACTCCCGCTACCAGCTGCGCCTGGCGCAGCGCGCCCGCGACCTGATCGACCAGGGCACCCCCCTGGAGGCGGCCTGCCGCATCATCATCCTGGAAGACCAGCTCGCCGAGGCCCAGCGCATCAACGCCCAGCTGCGGGAGGGCCTGCCCGGGGACGGGACGCCGCACCCGCCGGCCTAGGCGTCCGGAAGGGGCGTCAGGGGAGGCGGGTGAAGCGGTGGGCGGCGTGAAGGAGGGCCGCGGTCGTCAGGGCGGCCATCAGGGCGCATTCGAGGGGGAGCGGCGGGTGCCAGGAGCCCAGCGCCAGCGGCCGGAACAGGTGGTGCGGGGCGTCCGGCAGGTAGGCGGCGATGGTGCGGCGCATCACGTCGACGGCGTAGGTGAGCGGGTTCGCCAGCGCCAGGCCCTTCATCCAGACGGGCATCGCGCTCAGCGGGAAGAACGCGCCGGACAGGAACACCATCGGGGCCATGATCACGGTCATGACGGTGCCGAAGGTCTGCGGTCGGCGGAGGATGGTCGACAGCAGGACGCTCAGGACGGTCATGGCCAGCGAGACCAGGACCAGTTCGCCCAGCAGGAGGGCGATCAGGACGCCGTTGAGCGGGACGCCGACCGGGGCGGCGGTGGCGAGGAGGACGGCGGCCTGGCAGGTGGCCACCGTGGTCCCTCCCAGGCACTTGCCGATCAGGAGTGACGCGCGGCTGACCGGGCCCGCGAGCATCTCGCGCAGGAAGCCGCCCTGCCGGTCCCACATGATCGAGGTGCCGGTGGCGAGCGCGGGCCCCTGGGCGGCCGTCACCAGCGCGCCCGAGAAGAGGAAGAGCTGGTAGGCGTCGCCGCTCGGGCCGGGCATCAGGTTCGACAGGCCGGTGCCGAGGACGAACAGGAAGATCAGCGGCTGGACCAGGGAGATGGCGGCTCCGACGCGGTCGCGCCGGAAGTGCAGCATCTCGCGCCGCCACACCATCCCCATGGCGCGCAGCTCGGCGCGGAGCCCGCCCCTGCCCGGCTCGGACGCCGACGGGACCCGCATCGGGCGGGCGGACGGCTCCGGCGGGGCCTCGTCGCGGATCCGGTGCCCGGTGTGGTGCAGGAAGACGTCGTCCAGGCTGGGCGGGGTGACCCGCGCCTCGTACACGGGGACGTCGAGCTCGGTGAGCAGGCGCGGCAGCACCCGGGCGCCGTCGGGGACCTGGAGGCGCAGCCCGTGGCGGTCGCGGGTCGCGTCCAGGCCGAGGCGCTCGGCGATCAGCGCCGCCGCGGCCGCGTCGTCGCCGGTGCGCAGCTGCACCCGGTCGGCGCCCAGCACCGACTTCAGCTCGGCGGGGCTGCCCTGCGCGACGATCCGGCCCGCGTCGATGATCGCGATGCGGTCGCACTGCTCGGCCTCTTCGAGGTGGTGGGTCGTCAGGAAGAGGGTGACGGACTCGGTCTCGCACACGTGCCGCAGGTGGCGCCAGACCTGGGCGCGGGCGTTCGGGTCCAGCCCGATCGTCGGCTCGTCCAGGAAGAGGATCTGCGGGCGGTGCAGCAGCGCACGGGCGATCTCCAGGCGGCGGCGCATGCCGCCGGAGAAGGTGCGCACGGCGCGGTCGCGGCAGTCGGTCAGCCCGACCAGGGCGAGCGTCTCCTCGACCCGCGCCGCCACCTGGCCGGTCGGGACGTTGTACAGGTCGGCGTGGAACCGCAGGTTCTCGGCCGCGGTCAGCTGGACGTCCAGGGTCGACTCCTGGAAGATCAGCCCGATCCGGCGGCGCGCCGCGGCGGCGTCGGTCCGCGTGTCGTGGCCGGCGATCTCGATCCGGCCGGACGTGGGCACCGCCAGCGTGCACAGCATCGCGATCGTGGTGGTCTTGCCCGCCCCGTTGGGCCCGAGGAATCCGAAGCTCTCGCCGGGAGGGATCGTCAGGTCGAGCCCGGCCACCGCCTCGACGCCGGGGTACCGCTTGCGCAGCCCGACCGCCCTGATCGCGGGCGTCGCCGCGGCGGGTGCGGCCGCGCCGGGCGCGGCGGTGGCGGGACGCGCCGTCACGACCGGCCCGCGATGGCGTCGAGCCAGGTGTCGGGGACGTGGCAGCCGAAGCTCCAACGGTGCCGGGGCGTCGGGTTGACGATGCAGTGCCAGAACAGCCGCTCCGGGTCCTGCTCCACCTTGAAGAACCGCGCCAGCCGGGGACGTTCCCGCAGGGTGACCAGCTCGCCGGTCTCCGGGTGCTGGTAGCGGAAGAACGAGGTGTGCTCGGCGTCGGGGAAGTGCTCGTCGAAGTCGATCAGGTACATGCGCCAGCCCGGCTGGTCCTCGTTGGTGTGCCACAGCCGGTAGCCGGACGGTGGGTACCACAGGTTGCCGGACAGCCGGACCTCGCCGCCGAACACCTTCTCCAGCGCGTCCACGAGCCGGATCTTGGCCGCGTAGTAGGCCTCGTAGTCCGCGTGGTCGGTGTGGGAGTCCAGGTTGACGAGGTGGAAGTCGCGCCTGCGCCGGGTGTCCAGCGCGGCGCGCCACCGCCGGTACTCCGGGCTGTTCGGGGCCAGGGACGTGGAGCGCAGGTCGTCCGCGCTGAACTCGGCGTCGAACTCCGCGAGGTCGACCGTGGACGGTTTGATCTTCAGCGCGGGCAGCACGTCGAGCACGGCGTCGAACCCGGGAAGGTCGGCCATGTCGTACTCGTAGTGGTAGAACGCGGTCATCTCGGTCGCGGCGGGCGCTGCCGCGGCGGGGTTCGGACCGGTAGCCTTGCCGGCCGTCTTCTCGGACGCCGCCTCGGGCGCGGCCTCGGAGAAGTCCGGTGAGGACGACGCGGCCGCGAGGTCCCGGGCGTCGAACAGGTAGCCGTGCGCCCGGCCGAGGCGGATCATCTCCGCGACCGCGGTCATGGCCTTCATCTGCTGCCTGATCCCGGTGTCGTGGACGGCGAACCGCAGGAAGGCCGCGCAGGATTCGACGGACATAGGTCAGTTCACTCCTCAGATCGACGCGGGCGGGGGGTCCAGCAGGAGCGCCGAGGGGACCCGCTCCGGATGGGCCAGCCGCAGGAAGTGCATTCCGAACCCGGACATGCCGAGCATCAGCCCGGGGAAGAACCCGGTGGCGGACGAGGGCGGGGCGTCCTCCAGGTTGCGCCACTGCGCCTGCACCTGGACGTTGGCCTCCAGGCGGAACGCGGGCTCGTCCGCCAGCAGGGCGAACCGCAGGAACAGCTCGGCGTTGCCGGACCGGCCATGGCACAGCGAGTCGTTCATCAGGCGGGGGAAGTTGCGCATCGTCGCCGTCAGCGCGCTCCTCGCCTCGGTGAGCACCGCGTCGTCGTCCTTGCCGAGCGCCGCCCAGCTCTGGATGCGGCTCAGTCCGATGCCCGCCGCGCCGTTGCACCAGGCGTTGGCGTAGTGGCGCCCCTCCCAGAGCATTCCGCCGGGGAACTCGCGCAGGTCGTACCAGTCCTGCGCGCTCTGGTCGAAGTGGAGGGCCTCGTAGGCGAAGGCCCGCCGCCCCGCCGAGACGTACTCGGCCCGGTCGGTGAGCCGGCCCAGCGTGATCAGCGCCCAGCCGACGCCGCCGGCGCCGTGGGACAGCCCGGTCAGGTTGGCCCCGGCGGCGCCGAGGTCGGAGCCGGGCCAGGACAGGGTGTCGCCCTCGGCCTCCGCGCGGCACAGCAGATGCGCGGCGCAGTGGTGCGCCTGCTCCAGGCCCCGTCCGTCCGCCGCGCCGGCCAGGCCGATCAGCACCGGGATGAGCCCGGCCGCGCCGTGGAAGACGTCCAGGTGGCGGTCCCCGTCGATGCGTCCGGCGAGCTCGTCGCTCAGTTCGAGGGCGTGCTCGAGCAGGGGGCGCTCGCCCCACAGGCGGTACAGGTGCGTGAGGACGTAGATCATGCCGCCGAGCCCGGTGAAGGCCCCGATGCGCCGCCGCTCCCAGGTGGCGACGGCGTGGTCGAGCGCCCGCCGCGCCGCCGCGCGGAACTCGGGACGCGGGTCGAGGGCGTCGAGGTAGGCGAGGAACAGGGCGATGCCTCCCGAGCCGTTGTAGAGGTCGCCCTCGATGTCGACCTCGTCCCGCCCGTCCGGAGTGATCACGAAGGACGTCCAGGGGGCGGGCGCGCCCGGCTCGCGGAGCATCGCGCAGAGCCGCTCCCCGAGCGCGGCCGCGCGCCCGACGCACGTCTCGGCGAAGTCGGCGCTGGTGACGTCGCCGCCGGACAGCCCGGCGGCGATGTACTGGCGCTGCTGGGCGCGGTTCCGCGCGGACAGGCCCCTGATCCGCGAAGCGGCGTGGTCGAGCGGGCTCGTCTCCAGATCCGCGCCGACCGCGGACGCATGGTCGTGGACGAGCCCGGTGCTCCCCGCCTCGACGCTGAACAGCGGGACGTCCCGGCGCCACATCGACGCGACCTCCCAGTCGGGGAGGGCCGCGTCCTGGTCCCACTTGCGCGGGAAGGTGCGAACGGTCTCGATCAGCAGGTCGGCCTCCAGCGGCTCCAGCAGGCAGCGGGGGTGCAGGGCGGCCGCGAGCAGCTGGGAGTAGACCTGGGTGCTCCAGTTGACGAAGCGCACGCCCGAGCCGGAGAACAGCTCGCGGACGCAGGCGGTCGCCTCGTCGGGCCGCCGCCGGAACCACTCGTAGACCCGGTCGAACCCGGACCCGATGGCGTCGACGAAATCCTCGGCGTGCGTCAGCTCGTCTCCGACGAAGATCCGGTTCGCGGCCCCCGGGTCGACGCGCACCCCTTCGCGGTAGCTGACGGACGAGGCGAAGGACACGACGCGGTCGACCTGCGGCACCGGCATCGGCATCTCGTAACCGCCGCCGCCGGTGTACCCGCTGATCCGCATCTCGCCCTCGGGCGACGCGCCGCTCCTCGGCCACTCGATCAGGCCGGTCCTGAAGACCGAGTCCATCAGGGTCCCGGACGGGCGCGGCCACCCCTTGGGCAGCGCCCCGAGCACCGTCTCGCAGTCGCAGATGAAGGCGTGGCCGTCCGCGACGAGGACGTTCTCGAAGTGCAGGTCGCCGCCGCCCAGCACGTAGAAGATCGCCAGGTAGCCGCCGAGTTCGGCGTAGACGCGCTCGGCCTCCTCCCGGGTGGCGACCCGGTTGCGCCCCGGCGGGATCAGCGCCTCGAAGCCGTAGCCGTCCTTCGGGAGCACGGCCCGCTCGGCGTAGTCGAGGACCCCGTCGTCGCGCAGCCGCGCCAGCAGCCCCTGGAACCCGGCCTCGCCCTCAAGGCCGCGGGGCTTGTAGACCACGGACTCGCGCGCGCCGTCCGCGAGCTCGACCTCGACGATCGCGACGCTGCGGCCCCCGGCGTGGTGGTCGGAGCGGCCGAGCCGCGCGGTGCGCACGGCCGCGACGGGACGCCCGAAGAACGCCCCGGACAGCTCGGCGGCGCCGTCGCGAAGCCTGCCGATCATCTGGGCGCCGTGCTCGGCGAGCTGCCCCGTCGTCTGGGCGAGCCAGCGGCCCAGCAGGGGGAACTCCAGGTAGAAGCGGTGGTGGGCGGCGGCGTCGGCGAACGTCTTGTCGAGGTAGGCGAGGTAGTCGTCGCGGGTGGCGTTCGCCGGGTCGATCCCGTGCAGCCGGCAGTGCACCTTCGCGTCGGTCTCCACCGCCCAGGCCAGCGCCAGCTCGAACCGGTCGAGCAGGTAACCCTGGAAGTCGGCCACCAGCCGGGAGTCGACGCGGACCGCGGACGCGCCGGAGTCGATCGCCCGGGTCAGGCGGTGGCCGAGTTCCACCAGGAAGGGCTCGCAGGCGGTGGCGAGCCGGCCGTGGTAGACGTCGTCCGCGCGCCAGTCCGCCGCCGCGAACGCCTCGTCGCCGGGGTCGAATCTCTCCAGCGCCTCCCGGTAGACCGGCAGCCAGCCCTGGTGCAGGTCGGCCAGCATCCGGCCGAGCGGGCTCCCGGGGTCGGTGAGGCCGAGTTCGTGCGCGCGGTAGGCCCGCAGGTTCTCGCGCAGCGACTCCTCGGTGTGCCGCTCCGATCGCGGGCTGGTCTCCGCGCCGAACTTGGCGGCCAGCTTGGCGGCCAGCCGGTCGATCCTCCAGGCGTCGAAGGCCTCCAGCGGCTCCGCGCCGGACGGCGGGCCGAGGGCGGACACGATCCGGATCCGCTCGGACAGGTTCGCGGCCCGGGCCGCGAGGTCCACGGGAAAGGTCGGCTTCACTCGGGCGGGCTCCTCGCCTGGGAAGAAGTTCGGGGTGATGGGCCGATGGCTTCGGCCCATCGGTGCTTCCGCGAGCCCGGCGCTGCGGCCGGGCGCTAACGCCGAGGCGTTACTTGGTGCTTCCGTCGCACGCGAAGGTGAACGGCCCCGAGCTGCACGTGGACGCGCAGGCGTAGGCGTCGACGGCGGCGACGCCCTCGGTCCAGTAGCCCAGCGAGGCGGTGTCCGGCTGCGCGACGGCGGCGGGGACGGCGGTGGCGGGCACCCCGAACCGTCCCGCTCCGGCGAGCAGTTCCGTGCGGATGTCGGCGTCGGCGGCGGCGTGCCGCAGGATCGTGCTGGGTGACATTTCTTCCTCCTGGTGAGTTGCTGTTCACTCGACCGTTCGAGGCGCCAGCCTGATGCCGAGTCGGCGCTCGGCCTCCTGGAGCTCTTCGACGGCGATGTCCATGCTCGGCTTGTCGTTCTGCCAGTCGATCAACTCCCTTTCCTCGGGGGAAATGCCGACCCGAGTCCAGAAGAACTCGAGCCAGGTCTTGGTGGCCTGCGGGTGGAGGTCGCGGATCGGCTCGACACCGTCCGGGAACTCCTCGTTGCGGACGTCGAGCGCGAGCCTGAGCATCTCGCGCGCCTTCCCGTCCGGGGGCAGCACCGAGCACAGGACCATCAGGAACTGGATTTGGCGGACGGTCTCGATGCCCTTGTGCTTCGTCAGGTCGCTGGGCGGCTTCGGGCCAGACCTCACGGCTCACCCTCCTTGCGTTCTCGGCCGCCGGACGCGCAATTCTTCGGTGCCATTCGGGCGGCCCGCGGGACGGACATCAGGAAAACTCTGCGTGCGCATTTCCTTACGCAGAGTGACCATAACAAGGTGGTGCGGGACAGGTCAATGGCGGGAAAGTCGGCCGCGCCGATCCGCCGATACCGGGAGAACGAGCCAATTCGACGGCCGATTAGAGGCTTCTCGCCCGCTATGCGAGTACTCCACCTCACCGCTACGGTCAGGTTTCAGTTCCCCGTGGAAACCCTTCCGCTTCCCGGCCTCCGCCCGCCGGGGAGGTCTCGCGGGCCCGCGCTCCGCCGGCGAGCCGCGGCCCCGGAGGCGGGCGGCGCCTCGCCCGAATGGTGCACGCCGAAGTTGCTCGGATCCGGTGCCTCTCCTCGCTTTCGAGGAAGAAACCCGGTTCGTCCCAGCCGATATCCCGAGTTTCTGGAAAGACCTGGAACGGTCCCTATGAAAACCCTCTGAAAGATCCGGGGAAGGTAGTGGCGCGATCGCCCCCCGGATACGGTCAACCGATCAACAGTTTCCCGAAAGGCTGACCATGCCGGACACTCTGTGGGGCCTGCCCGTCCACCCGCTCATCGTCCATCTAGTGGTCTTCCTTATTCCGTTGACCGTGTTGGCCGCCCTGGCGGTGGCGCTTTGGCCCAAAGCGCGGCGACCGGCGGCCCCCTGGGTTCTCGGCCTGGCCACCGTCGCCCTGACAACGATCCCCCTGGCCACCGAAAGCGGCGAACACCTGGAGGGGCAAGTCCCCCGCTCTTCCCTGGTGGAAGAGCACGCGGAACTGGGAGACACCCTGCTGCCACTGGTGGCCGCGCTCTGGGTGGCGCTCGCCGTCATCGTCGCCATCGGTTTCTACGTCCGGCGGAAGCCGGAACGGCCGCCGAACTGGACCAGAGCGGTGACACTGGTGGCCGTGGTCATCGCGGTCGGCGCGGCAGTCGTCTCGGGCGTTCAGGTGGTCCGGATCGGGCACAGCGGCGCGAAGGCCGTCTGGAGCGATGTGGGCAAGGGTCAGGGCGACTGATACGCCTTGGGCAGCCGCATGCCGCGCTCGGCCATGATCCGGCGGACGCGGTCGGGGTAGTTGGTGATGACGCCGTCCACGCCCATGTCCATGAGGGCCTCGACGGTGGCGGGGTCGTCGCAGGTCCACGGGACGACCTTCAGGCCCCGGGCGTGTGCCCGCGACACCATCGCGCGGTCGGGGTAGAAGCGGAAGCCGGGGTCGCCGACCTGGCCGTTCTGCGGGAACCCGTAGTTGGGCGACAGGGCGGTGACCCCCTTGACGGCGGCGGCCGCCCTCACGAAGTCGCCCCCGTAGTCGTCGACGTCGAGGCCGCCCAGCCAGGGGGAGGCGCCGGGCCGGCCGACCTGGAGGAAGTCGTAGTTCGTCAGCGCCACCAGCGGCCACCTCGGCGCGAGCCGGTGCATGCGCTCCAAGGCGCCCCAGTCGAAGGACTGGATGGTGACCTGCCGCTCGATCCCTGACGCGCGGATCTCCTCGAAGACCCGGCGGACGAACAGCTCGCGCGGCGCGGTCTGGTCCGGCGCTCCCGCCTCGACCTTGGTCTCGATGTTGAGCTTGACCTGCTTGGCGCGGTAGCGCTTGACCAGGTCCAGCACGTCCCTGAGCTCGACCATGCGGAAGCCGTGGACGACCTCCTGCTCGGGGAAGCCGGGCAACTGCTGGTACCCGCAGTCCATCGTCTTGATCTGGGCCAGTGTCAGGTCCTTGACGTACTTGCCGACGTAGGGGTACATCGGGTCGCCGGGCGTGACCGGAGCGGTGTCGCGGCATTTCTGGGCGCTGATCTGCCGGTCGTGGTTGACGACGACCTTCTGGTCCTTGGTGACGTGGGTGTCGAGCTCCAGGGTGCTGACGCCCAGGCGCATCGCCTTGCCGAATCCTTCCAGCGACTCCTCGGTCGTCATGCCGATGCCGCCGCGGTGGGCCTGCAGGTCGAACCGGGTCTTCTGAGGTAGTACCCCGGGGCCTCCGGCGGTCGCCGCGCGGGCGGGCGCCGGCGCGGCGACCGCGGACGCAAGGGCCAGACTCGTCAGGACAAGGCGCACGGACATCGAGACCTCCGCTCCGTCGTGCTCCGATCAACTCCCGCGACGCTAGACCGAGGCCCGGCACCCGTGGTTGACGTGGCGTGATGGCCTCATGAACACGCGAAGGACACGAGCCGGAGACGGGGCCCGACGGGCCTGGCCCCGACGGGCCTGGCCGCCGCGGGAACGAAGCACGGCGGCTCGCTCTCACCCGGGGTCGGTGGGCTCGCCCGTGAAGCGGTGAGTGGTGCCCGCGGTCCAACCGGGGTCGCCTTGGCGGACGAAGCCGCCCCAACGGCGGCGTACCTCGCGGACGAGGCCGGCCGGCGGGTCGCCGGCGAGCATGGGCGCGTCACGCCAGGCGTCCGGGGTGCCGAGGACGAAGGGCAGTTCGATGCAGTGGCACGCGCCGTAGGGGCTGTGCGGCGGGTGCCAGTCGAAGCGGTAGAGCCACGGCGCGGCCCCGTTGCCGGTGAGCGACTCCGCCAGGTGGAGCGCGGGTTCGAGGAACAGCTGGTCGGTGGCGAGGTCGATGGCGATCCGGGCGGCCGTCCGGCCCTCCGGCGCCGCGCGGCCGGGGTCGCCGAACCAGCGGGCGGCGAGCCGCGCGAGCTCGCCGGGACCGAGCGCCGCGACCTGGTCGTCGAGGGCGTAGAACGCCGCCGCCTCGTCGCGCGTGGTCCCCATCAGCAGCTGGACGCCGTCGGCGGCGCGCCGCCCGACCTCCGCCACCGGGTCGGCCGCCACCAGGTCGCCGTCGGCGACGAGCTGGAACGGCGGCACGGCGCTGAGCGGGACGGCGGTGCGGCGGGCCACGGCGCCCTGGGCGGCGAGCAGGTCGGCGACGGGCAGGCCGGCGAGCCGCGCGGCCCGTCCGGGCTCGATGCCGAGCTCCTCCAGCAGGAGGGCGCCGGTCCGTTCGGCAGCGTCCGGCGAAGCGGGGAGCATGCCCGCGGGCGTGCTCTGCAGGATCGCGCGCCCGAACAGCCCGCGGGCCCGACCACCGGACAGCAGCGCCAGGATCGACTGGGCGCCGGCGGACTGGCCGGCCACCGTCACGTTGCCGGGATCACCGCCGAAGGCGGCGACGTTGTCGTGCACCCAGCGCAGCGCGGCGAGCTGGTCGAGCAGTCCCAGGTTCCCCTCGCTCAGCCCGGGCAGCCGCAGGAAGCCGAGCACGCCCAGGCGGTAGTTGAGGGTCACGACCACCAGGTCTTCCTGCGCGGCCAGTTCGGCCCCGCTGTACCAGTCCAGTCCGCCCGAGCCGCTGGTGTAGCCGCCGCCGTGCAGGAAGACGAGAACCGGATGGCCGTCGCCGGGCGGCGCCCAGACGTTCAGCGTCAGGCACTCGTCCTCGGATTGGGGGAACTGGAAGCCGCCCATCACCCGTTCGAGGCGGGACGGGGGCTGCGGGGCGGCCGGACCCGGTGCGGAGGCGTCCCGCACCCCGGGCCAGGGCCGCGCCGGCCCGGGGGCGGCGAAGCGGTCGGCATGGGCGTAGGGAATGCCGCGGAACGCGGTGAGCGGCCCCTCGGGAACCCCGCGCACCCGGCCCGCGGTCGTTTCGACGATCATCGGGCGGTGAAGGTCAGGCCGGCGCCGCCGGCGTCGCGGGCGGAGACGAAGAACCCGCCGCCGACCGTACGGGTGGCGGTCCCGCCGTTCTCGACGAGGGTGCGCGCGGCGGCGAGGTCGTCGACCGCGATGGTCATGGCGGCGGGATAGGACGCGGCCGGGGCGGGCTCCGCGGGCAGTGCGAGCTCCGCGTCCGAGGCGCGGACGAGTTCGAGGCGGCCCTCCTTCATCTCCACCACCGTGAGGTGGGCTCGCCGCACGGGCGAGGTCTGCAGGATGCCGGCGTACCGGGTCACGACCGCGTCGAAGTCGGCGTCGTCGACCACGATCAGCACCGCCTCCAAGGCCCGCGCGCCGTTGGGGTGGCGCATGTAGCGCGGCTGGTGCACGTACTCGCGGGTGAGGTGCTGGGCGATGCCGACGTACCCCTCGGGCGTCGAACGCGGGTCGAGGTGTACGGCGCGGGCGCGCATGGTGCGGGTCCCGTCCTCGGTGTCGACGTCGCGTTCCAGATCCAGGACGCCGGAGGTGCGCAGACCGGCGCCGGTCAGCCGCAGGTTCGCGGCCTCCGCGTCGCCGGTGTCGAAGTTGAGCAGCCGGAACCCCTCGTGCTGGTCGACCATCGCCCTGGTGTGCCAAGGGTCGGGCGCCGAGTCGTCCACGATGCCGAGCAGTTCGATGTAGGCGCCGCCGAAGAGGGCGCACCGGTTGGCCGTGCAGCCGGGCACGGGCGGCTCTCCGGGCCGCTCGTTCAGCAGGTGCCGGGAGCGGGGGCTCAAGGTGAAGCCGAGCGAGATGTAGGTGCGCTCCAGTTCGTCGAGATCGCGGACGACGATGCCGGTGTGGTGGAAACCATGGATGTCGCGGGTCATGCGCCGATGCTGCGGTCTCCGTCCCCGCCACGTCACCGAGGAGCGCCCGGGAGGCCGCGATCCGACACCGCCGTACCCTTTTCTGGTGGATTCGGCCACGCTCGGGCAGCTCGACCTGCAGTTGCTGCATGCGCTCCATCTCGATGGACGTGCCCCGTTCAGCAGGATCGCCGAGGTCCTCGGCGTCTCCGACCGCACGGCCGCCCGCCGCTTCGCGCGGCTGCGCGCCGGCGGCACGGCCCGGGTCACGGCCGTCGTCGACAGCCGCGGCACCGGCCACGCCGAGTGGCTCGTCCGGCTCCGCGTGCCGCCCCCCGACGCCGCCGGCCTGGCCTGGGACCTGGCGCGGCGCCCCGACACCGCCTGGGTGACCGTGCTGTCGAGCGGCACCGAGATCGTCTTCATCGTCCGCACTCCCGCCGGACGCGCCGCCCCGCTGGCGGGGCTGGCCCGCCATCCGCGCATCCTCGGCGTGGAGGCGCATCGGCTGCTGCGCCACCTGATGGAGCACCGCTGGCTCGGCCGGACGTCGGCGCTCACCGGCGAGCAGGTCGCCGCGCTCCGGCCGCCGCCCGGCGGCGCCCGAACCCCGGTCGCCCTGACCGATCTCGACCGCCGGCTGCTGCCCGTCCTGACCGCGGACGGCCGCGCCGCCTATCCGAGACTGGCCGGCCACGTCGGCTGGTCGGAGTCGGCGGTCCGCCGGCGTCTGGGCGAGCTGCGCCGCTCCGGCACGCTCCGCTTCGATGTCGAGGTCGACCCCGCGGCGCTGGGTTTCCCGGCCCAGTGCCTGATCTGGCTGACCGTCGCTCCGTCTCGGCTCGCCGCCACCGCCCGAGCCCTGGCCGCCGACCCCGAAGCGGCCTTCGTCGGCGCCGTCACCGGTGCGCACAACCTGCTGGCCATCGCCGTCTGCCGGGACGAGGACGCCCTCTACAGCTACCTCAGCGACCGGATCGGATCCCTGGACGGCGTCGAACGCGTGGAAACCGCCCCGATCACCTCCTACGCCAAACGCGTCGCCCCGCCCGTCCGGACGCCCCCGGCCGGAAGGAGCCCGCTCGCCGTGCCTTAGTGCCGTCTCCGAGCGGAACCGCGAGGCCCGCCTCCGTGATTTGGATAGGTTTGCCTTTTGCCCGAGACGTGATCGCACGTACCCAGAAAGGTGCGCCCTGTGCAGGAGCAGCCGAGGCGTACACGACTGCCCAGCGGCAGCGAGCCGCTCCGGCCCGGCGACCCGCCGGCCATCGGGGAGTACGAGGTGGTCGGACGGCTGGGCGAGGGCGGCATGGGCGCCGTCTACCTGGCCCGGGACGGCGGCGGGCGGCACGTCGCGATCAAGGTGATCCGCGCGGAGCTGGCGGCCGACGAGGGATTCCGGGCCCGGTTCCGCGACGAGGTGCGCAACGCCCGCCGGGTGGCCTCGTTCTGCACGGCGAAGGTGCTGGACCACGGTGAGGAGGCCGGGCGGCCCTACCTGGTCACCGAGTACGTGGACGGCACCCCGCTGGACGCCTACATCGAGACCGGAGGGGCGCTGCCGGACGGCACCCTGAACGGCGTCGCGGTGGGGGTGGCCGCGGCGCTGACCGCGATCCACGCCGCCGGGCTGATCCACCGTGACCTCAAGCCGCCCAACGTGATCCTGTCGGTGTCGGGTCCACGGGTGATCGACTTCGGTATCGCCAGGGCCGCCGACGCGCCCTCCGGGCACACGCTGGCGGGGTTCGTCGTCGGCACGCCGGGGTGGATGGCGCCCGAGCAGGTGCTGCTCGGCGAGGTGTCCACGGCCGCCGACGTCTTCGCGTGGGGCTGCCTGGTGGCCTTCGCCGGGACCGGACGCCACCCGCACGGCACGGGCACGGTCATGACGATGGCGGCCCGCGCCGAGAACGGCGAGCACGACCTGACCGGCCTGGCCGAGCCGCTGCGAACGCTCGTCGAGCGTGCCCTGAACCCCGACCCGGCGCGACGTCCGGAGGCGCAGGACCTGCTGCTGGAACTGGTCTCCGGCGCGTCGCCCGGGGCTGCCTCGCCCAGCGCGGCACAGGCCGCCGTCGACGCCGCGCTGACCCGGAACTGGCAGGCCGACGCGCTGCCCCCGCCCTGGATCCCGCCGTCCCCGCCGCAGGGCGTGCAGCCCCGGACCCGGGTCTACGAGCCCGCCCCGATGGCCCCGGTTCCGGCGCAGCCGGCACCGATGCCGCCGGGCGCGATGCCGCCGGCACCGATGCCGCCGCCACCCGCGGCGCCGTGGACGCAGCCTCCGGCGGCGGCCCCCGCGCCCCCGAGGCGTCGACGCGGGCGCGGCTGCTCGGGCTGCCTGACCGCCGCCATCGTGGTCATCGGTTTGATGACCGTCGTGGGAGTCGCGGGATACCGCTACTTCCAGCCCGTCGACGGACGGCAGAACACGCCGGCCAGGGACGGCCAGTTCACCTTCGTGGCGTCCCCGACGGCCTGCGGCGTCACCGTGCGCGGCCTCAAGCCCTACACCGGCGGAAAGCTGTGCCGCGTCAAGGTCACCGTCACCAACACCGGGACCAGGACCCGCACGCTTTCCGCGGACCATCAGAAGCTGCTCGACGACGGCGGGACGTCACGCGAGGCGCGGGCGATGCTGCGGAGCGGCACCGCGGACGCGCGCAACGCCTCGTCCGCCGAGGTGCTGGCGCCCGGTGCCAGATTCAACGGCATGCTGATCTTCGAGATCGCCGCCACGGCGCAGCCCGTCTCCGTGGTCTTCCACGACGCCGCTCTGAGCAAGGGCGTGCGCGTTCCCGCCAAGGCCGACTGAGGGGACGGGGTCAGCACCACCCGAGGAAGGCGGGACACAGCGAGCTGACCACGGAGCCGAACTGGCCCGCGTGGCCCTCCGGCCGCCGAACCGGTGCGGCGATTTCCACGGCTTCCGCGCTTGCAAGATCGACGGGACTCCGGACGGTGTCCTGTAAGCGGTGTCGGTGCGGCGATGGCCGGTCCATGGCATCACCGGCGCCGCCGCGGTCCGGCCGTTCGCCGACCGGGCCGCGGAACATCTCTGACCTGTGGAGAAGACCTGTCCTGATGGCCGTCGACATGCGCTCCGAGGAGCCCCTGCCGCGGCGGCGCGGGCGACCGGCTCGGGTCCGGCGCCGCCTCCGTCCGCCCGGCTCGGCCCGGCTCGAAGACCAGTACCCGCATGACGTGAGAGGGCCGAGCCCGCGCAGCGAGGCCCACGGGACGAAGGAGTGGCCGTGAAGCCGCAGAAGAAGGGCGCCGAGATGGCTCGCTCGCGGATCGGCTGGTGGGCCGCGGCCGCCCTGGTCACCGTGCTGCTGCTCGCCACGATGCTGGGCGGGGGGCGGGTCGGCCTCGCCGTCGCCGCCACCGACGGCAGCGCCTGGCTGTGGAGCCGGACGGCGGGCGAGGTGGACCGGGTCAACCCCGACAGCGGCCGGGTGGAGCAGCGCCGCCAGGTGACCGACTCCCGCGGCCACCGGGTGCAGGTGACCCAGAACGACAGGTTCCTGCTCATCCACGACCTCGACACCGGCCGCGTGTCGTCGCTCGACCTCAACGGCCTGGGCTTCTCGGGACGGCTGGACATCGGCACCCGCGGCGATCCGCACCTGGCGATGGGCTCCGACGGAGCCGCGCTGGTCGAGCGCACGACCGGCGCGGTGCGCGCGCTCGACCCGGCCACGCTGCGTCCCGTGGGCCCGGTCCTGCAACTGCCCGGCCCGCTGGTCGGCGGCGAGTTCGACGACGCCGGCCTGCTGTGGGTGGCCGCGCCCCGGCAGGGCACCGTCCTCGCCGTGAAGGTCGCCGGCCAGGGCCCCAGCGTCGTCCGCACGGCCGAGGCGGCCCCGCCCGATCACGATCTGGCGATGACCGTCCTGGACGAGGGCGCCCTCGTGGTCGACCGCGACGGGCGCGGACTGGTGGTCGCGACGGGCGGCGGCACCCGCCGGGTCGCGACGCCGGTGTCGCTCATCGGCGCCATGGTGCCGGCGCGCACCCACGGCGCGCTCGCCGCGGTCACCGTGCCCGCGGCCGGCGCGGTGGTCACGCTGGGCGACGTGCGCAAGGGCGGACCGGTCCGGTCGTTCCCCCTGACCGATCCCGTCCAGGAGCCCGCCGTGCCGTTCGCCGGCAAGGTGTACCTGCCCGTGCGGGAGACCGGGCAGGTGCGGGTCTTCGAACCGGCGGGCCGGCAGACCGGCATGCTGTCGATGCCGGCCGGGCGCGGTGACATGGAGCTGCAGGTCCGCGAGGGCAACCTGTTCGTCAACTCGCCGGGCAGCACGGACGCCCTGGTCGTCGGCGGCGACGGTGTGGCCCGCAAGGTCGGCAAGTACCCGGGCGGGCCGGGGCGCGGCGGAGGCCGCCCGGACAAGCCGGGCGGCGGGGCGAGCAGTCCGCCGCCGGTGCCGGCGCCGCCCGCCGATCCGGTCTTCCCGGACCCGTTCGAGCCGGACCCCCCTTCTGAGGGACCCGAGACGCCACCGTCCACCCCCGGAACGCCGCCTGCGGACCCCCGTACGGAGGCGCCCCGGCCGTCGGCGACGCCCGGCCCGCGCCTTCCGTCGCCTCGGGTGCCCTCGCGGACGCCCACGACGTCGCCCAGCGGGAGCAGGCCGACCACCACGAAGCCGACCACGGCGAGGCCGACCACCCCCAGGCCGACGACGCCGAGGCCGACCACCCCCAGGCCGACGACGCCGAGGCCGACGACGCCAAGGCCGACCACGCCGAGGCCGACGACGCCCAAGCCCACCCCGACCAAGCCGAAGCCGAAGCCCACCCAGACGCGCAACCCGTACACGCCGGCGCAGGTCTGCAACGCGACGGCGGGCGGCAACTACCAGGTCCAGCGGTCGTCGGCGTTCGCGGGCGGACGGATCTACCAGCTCTACAGCGCGTCCACCAAGAAGAACTGCGCGGTCACGATGAAGACCGCGGACATCGGCAAGGCGACCAACGTCTGGGTCCGCCTCCAGAGCCAGAACGGCGGCAAGACCGCCTCCGACAACGGCTCGTTCAAGTACTACGCCGGACCGGTCTTCGTCCTGGCGCCGGGCGACTGCGTCCGGTACTCGGGCGGCGCCTCCGGCGCCAGCGCCTCGGCCGGCTGGGGCAACTGCGGCTAATGAAGGGCAATGAGTGAGCACCACGACCGCGACGCCGGCGCTGCCTGACGAGGAGGCGCTGCTGGCCGCCGCCGCCTTCGAGCGGATGGCCTCCGGCATCCAGTCGGCGGCGCGCTGCGATCCCGCCACGGTGCGGCTGATCCTCACCGCGTTCGCCGCGGGCGGGCACGTCCTGCTGGAGGACCTGCCCGGCATGGGCAAGACGACCCTGGCGCGCGCCCTGGCGGCGGTGACCGGCGGGAAGATCGGACGCGTGCAGTGCACCCCCGACCTGCTGCCCTCCGACGTCACCGGAGTGACGATCTTCAATGAGCGGAGCCGCGAGTTCGAGTTCCACCCGGGCCCGGTGTTCGCCAACGTCGTCATCGTGGACGAGGTCAACCGGACCTCCCCGAAGACGCAGTCGGCGCTGCTGGAGGTCATGCAGGAAGGGCGGATCACCGTGGACGGGAAGGCGCATCCGGTGCCGCGCCCGTTCCTGGTGGTGGCCACGCAGAACCCCATCGACCTGGAGGGGACGTTCCCGCTGCCCGAGGCGCAGCTCGACCGCTTCCTGATGCGGCTGTCGCTGGGGTACCCGGGCGAGGAGGCGGAGCTGTCGCTGCTGCGCGGCTCGTCCCTGACCGAGCCCGAGGACCTGGCGCCGGTGCTGATCGGCGAGGAGATGGCGCGGCTCGGCGCGGCGGCCGAGCGGGTCGCGGTCGCCGACTCCGTCAACCGGTACGTCCTGCAACTGGCCCAGCGCACCCGGCGGCATCCGCAACTGCGGGCCGGCGTCTCCCTCCGGGGCTCCATCGCGCTGTGCCGGACGGCGCGGATCTACGCGCTGGCCGACGGACGCGGCTATGTCACCCCGGACGACGTCAAGGCCCTGGCGCGGCCGGTCTGGGCGCACCGGCTGGTGCCGCTCTCGGGCGCCGCGGGCGCGGCCGAGACCGCGGAGCTGCTGGACGGCGTCCTGGCCGAAGTCCCCGTCCCGGCGGCGCAGGGGAACGGCTAGGCCGTGGCCGGCGGCACCCTCCGCCCCACCGCCCGCGGCTGGGCGCTGCTCGCGGCCGGAACCGTCCTGTGCGGCTGGGGCTTCGGCCTGGGCTACCCGGCGCCCGGCGCGCTGGGGGCGCTCGCCTTCCCGGCGGTCGCGCTGGCCATGGTCCTCGCCGGCCGGGTCCCGGCCGCCCGGGTCGGCCGCCGGATCACGGCGTCGCGGGTCCGCGCCGGAGAACCCGTGACCGTCGTCCTGGACGTCACGGCCGGAAAAGGCGCCGGGAGCGCCACCGTCGCCGAGCGCGTCACCGGGATCGGCGACCCGGTCGTCCTGCCCTTGGGCCTCGCCCGCCCGAGGATCCGGTACGAGCTGACCCCGCGGCGGCGCGGCGTGGTGGAGGCGGGACCGCTCAGCCTGGTCCGCACCGACCCGCTGGGGCTCGCACGCGCCGTCGGGGCGGCCGACGACGTGCCGGTGCGGCTGCTGGTGCATCCGCGCCACCACCACCTCGCCCCCGTGCCGGCGGCGGGCGGCGGGGGCCGGGACACCTCGTCGGCGTCGGTCCGGGCCTCCGAGGGGGCCTTCGCGGGGCTGCGCGAGCACGCGCCCGGCGACGACGTCCGGCAGATCCACTGGCGGACGTCGGCGCGCCGCGGGCGCCTGATGGTCCGCGAGCACGCCGACTCCGCCGGCACGGGCATGACCGTGCTGGTCGACGACCGGTACGGTCCGGATGAACTGGACGCCCTCGTGGAGGCGGCGGCGTCGATCGTGCGGTCCGGCCCCGACGTCCCGGTCGAGTTGCGGCTGGCCGGCGGCGCGCGTTCCGCCGCGGCCGCGGGGGTCGTCGCGCACCTGGACGTGCTCGCCGAGGCGGTGGCCCGGCCCGGCGCGGACTTCCCGGGCGCCTGCGCGGGGCTGCGCTCGGCCCCGACGGGACGCGCGATCGTGCTGCTGTCCACGACGGCTGCGGACGAGGACGCCGCCGCGGCCATGCGGCTCCTCGCGGCGCGGCACACCGTCTCCCTGGTCGGTCTGATCGGCCCCGGCGACGGCGGGGGCCTCGTGCCGCCCGCCGGGGTGCGGCTCCTGCGCGCGGCCGATCCGGCCGGCTTCGCCGAGCGGTGGAACGAGAGCCGGTGGTGGGCGCAGTGAACCGGATCCGGACCGCGCTGTCGTCCGCCGCCGTCGCGCTGGCCTCCGCCGCGTCGGCGCCGCTGCTGGCGGCCGGGTACGACCGGCCCCTTCCCGCGTTCACCGTGCTGGCGGTGACCGCGGCCCTCGCCGTCGCGGTGACGTCGGCCGCGTACCGGATGCTGCGCGGGCTCGGACCCGCCGCGATCCTGGCGGGCCTGCCCGTGGCGGCGGTCTGGCTGGTCGCCCTGGCCTCCTGGGCCCCCGGGCCGGTCAAGGGACCGGTGCCGGGCGCCGTGGACGCGGTGCTGCACTCCGGCGCCCGCATCCTGACGACCTCGCCGCGGGCCCCGGTGACCGTGGACCTGCTGGCGTTCCCGGTGGCGGCGATCTGGCTGGCCGCGGCCATCGCGACGGTGCTGCGCCGCGACGGGCGCGTCCTGCCCGCGCTGCTGCCCGGTGCGCTGCTCCTGTGCGGGGCCACGGCGCTCAACCCGCAGGCGGCCGGGCCCGGCTACTGGTCGGCCGCCCTGGTCGCCGCGGGCGCCGCCGTGCTGCTGGCCGCCGCGCCGCGGACCCGTCCGGACACCGCGAGCGCCGGTTTCACCGTGCGCGTCCCGGACCTGGCGGACGCGGGGCCCGCGCCCGCCCGCCGCCGGTCTCGCCCGCGGATCGGCGCGATGGTCGCGGCGGTGGCCTGCGCGGTGGCCCTGCCCGGCGCGGTCGCCGTGGTCGGCGGGTCCGGCATGCTGGACGACTGGCCGGTCAAGGCGGCCGATCCCCGCCGGGCCGCCGAGGCCCCCGCGGCGCCGGCCGAAGAACGCAACCCCCTGTCCTACCTTTCGGCGTGGTCGGCCGAGCCCGATGTGCCGTTGATGAACGTGTCAGGGCCGAAGACCCAACTGCGGTGGGCCGTCCTCTCCGAGTTCACCGGCCCGACCTGGCTGCCCGACAGCACCTACCTGCCCAGCGGGGCGACCCTGCTCCCTCCCGCCGACATGCCTCCGAAGACGGTGCGGACGAGCGTGCGCGTCTCGGTCGGCAGGCTGCCCGGCGGCTGGGTGCCGGTTCCCGGCATCCCGACCCGGGTGGACGGCCTCGCGGTCGAGCAGGACCAGGAGTCCGGCACGCTCCTGTCCTCGAAGGGCCCGGTCGCCGGGCGGAAGTACGCCGCGACGGGCGACGTCCCGGAGTGGAGCGGCTCGCAGGCGGCCGGAGCCGTGATCGACTCCGGCGAGCAGTACCAGCGCTACCTCCGGTTGCCGCCCGGTGCGCCGCGGAAGCTCGAGGACATCGCCCTCAGGGCCGCCGGCGACGGCACCGCGCACCAGCGCGCGTCCCGCCTCGCCGCGTACCTGCGCGCCTCCTACACCTTCAAGCCGGGCGCCCCCGGCGGTCACGGCTACGCCGAACTCGCGAAGCTGCTCGTCGCCCCGGGCCGCAGGGGCGGAGGCGCGACGTCGGAGCAGTTCGCCAGCGCGTTCGCGGTGCTGGCGAGGGCGGCCGGTCTGCCGAGCCGGGTGGTGGTCGGGTTCGGGCCGGGCAGCGGCGACCGCGAACGGGTGGTCCGCACCGGCGACGCGGTGGCCTGGGGCGAGATCTACTTCCGGGACCTGGGCTGGGTGCCCTACGACCCGAACCCGCGCGAGCGTTCGCAGGCGTCCCCCCAGACCGGTTCCGGGAAGCGGATCGAAGAAGGCGATGCGCAGGCCGACGGTCCCGACGCCCAGGACCTCGGCGACCAGGGCGGTGCGGGCGGCGGCGGGCGCTCGGGTTCGGGCTCGGGCCCGGAGAGCCTGCTCGTTCTCCCGGCGCTGGTCCTGCTGGCCTTCCTGCTCGGAGCGCCGCTGCTGGGCGCGATCCGGTCCCGGCGGCTGCGCCGGGGCACCGCGCCCGACCGGATCCGGGCGGCCTGGACCGAGTTGCTGGTGGCGACGCGCGTCGCGGGGCTGCCCGTTCCCGCGTCCGCCACCCCCGTCGAGATGGCGGAGCGGCTCGCGCGGGAACTGCCGCGCACGGACCCCGCCCGGCTGCGCAGGGTGGGCCGCCTGGTGAACGCCGTCCGCTACGGGGGCTCGGTCACCCTGGAGGACGCCGCGTTCACGGTCTCGGAAGTCCGTTCCGTGACCGCCGCGCTGCGCCGCTCCCGGCCGCTGCCGCGCCGCCTGCTCTGGTGGTGGGACCCGCGCGCGCCGCTGTGGGCGGCTCAGCCCTCCCGCTTGCCGCGGTGAGTGCAGACGGGCTTGGCGTAGGCGACCCGGTCGACGTCCAGCACGGCGACGACCGTCAGGCAGTACTCCACGCTCGGGTTCAGGGCGAGGATCACGGCCTTCGCCGTGCCCGCCGGCACGTTGGCCATGGTGGACGGCGTGCGCCCCGCCGGACCGCCGACCACGTAGTACGCGGCCTTGCCCCCGGTGGCGTCCTTCCAGCTGATCTCGATCGAGACGCGGCTGTCGACGATCCGCACCTGGCTCGGGCTGAACTTGCTCTCCGGCCGCACCGCCGTCGGGGTGGACGTGGGCGTCGGCGAGCCCGAACCGGGCGCCGGGGCGGCGGGAGCCTGCGACACGGGAGCCTGCGACACGGGCGGCGACGCCGGAGACGGGTCCGCACGGCGTTTGTCGGCCGAGCCTGAGCCCGTCAGGAGGGCGATCGCGCTGAACACCACCGCGGCGAGCACGAGCCCCACCAGGGCCAGCAGCACGATCCTCGGGCGCCGCGACTTCGCGGGCTCCACCTGCTGCGTGAAAGGCCCCTGAGGTTCCGCGAAGTGCAGCGGCTGGTCCGCGAACTCCGTGAGCGGTGCCTGCGGCTCCTCGAAGGGGACGTGCTGGTAGGAGGGCTGCGCATACTGGTGCGCGGGCGGTGCCTGCGGTTCCGCGAAGGGCACCTGCTGGTGCGCGGGCGGCGCCTGCTGCTCCTCGAACGGCACCTGCTGGTACGCGGACGGCGCCTGCTGCTCCTCGAAGGCCGCCTGCCACTCCGAGAGAGGCGCTTGCCGGTCCGGCGAAGACTCCTGCGGCTCTGGCAATGGCGCGTGCGGTTCCGCGAAGTGCAGCGGCTGGTCCGCGAAGGGGGCCTGCGGTTCCGCGAAGGGCACCTGCTGGTCCGCGATAGGCGCCTGCGGTTCCGCGAAAGACACCTGCTGGTCCGCGAAAGGCGCCTGCGGTTCGGCGAAATGCACCTGCTGGTCCGCGAAAGGCGCCTGCGGTTCCGCGAAGGGCACCGGCTGGTCCGCGAAAGGCGCCTGCGGTTCCGGGACGGCGGCCGGCGACGGATCGGGCTCCGGTGCCGCCTTGTCCCACGGCGACCATGGCGCGTTTTGCATCTGGACGTCTTGCGGAGGAACCGCGCGGGGCCCTTCCTCCAGCGCCTCGACGAACGCCCGCGCCGTCGGGTACCGGTCGGCGGGCTCGCTCGCCAGCGCCTTTCCGAGGACGTTCCCGAGCCACTCCGGCACGTCGTCGCGCGGCACCCGGGGGGCCGCCTCGTTCGAGGCGCGTCCACCGCCGGGGGCGAAGGGGGCACGCCCGGCCAGCAGGCCCCACAGGGTGGCGCCGAGCCCGAACACGTCGGCCTGCACGGTCTGCGGACGCCCCAGCAGCGCCTCCGGCGCGGCGAACCCGGGCTCGACGCGGTCCCGGGCGACCGGCGCCAGGACGCCCGGCGCGGTGTGCGCCGCCAGTCCCCGCGCGGTCGCCGAACCGGTGAGCAGCGGTCCCGTCTCGCCCCGCATGATCCGGCTCGGACGGACGTCGCCGTGCACGAGTCCCTCGTCGTGCAGCGCCTGCAGGGCCCGGCCCGTCGCGACGGCGGTCCCGACCGCGTCCGCGACCGGCAGAGGCTCCGGCGGGAGGGCGCCGCCGGGGCAGTACACGGCCACCGTGTACCGCTGCCCGCTGGTGGCGCGGCCGCTCTCCAGCACGCTCACCAGGTGCTCGCTGCGGGAGGCGCGTTCGAGGGCGGCCAGTTCCTCCGCCGGGGTCTCGGAACCGTCGAGCCGCACCCTGACGGCGACGGCGGCGCCGGACGCCTCGTGCACGGCGCGGTAGGTCACCGAGCCGGCGCCGCGACGGAGGATCGACAGCCCGCCGTACCCGGGGATCAGGCTCGACGAGTCGGTGGCGCGGGGGGCGGCGGCGACCCTCAGCTCGGGCGGGGGCCCGTCGGACGGCCAGGTGAACGTCGTCCCCGCGGGACCCGTCGCCGGCTCGGACCGGGGGGCGCCGAGCAGCTCCAGGAGCTCCGCCAGGGTCAGCGGCTTCGCCGTCGCGATCACTTCGGGGGAGAAGACGTCGCCGCGCTCGGTGTAGAAACCGTGGACGATGACGGTGTGGCCGCTCGCCGCGAGCCTGTCGGCCAGGAAGGGGACGCCGGCCTCCGGAAGGTCCTCCTCGAAGTCCGGCGCGAACATGAACGCCGCCGGGGCGCGGACCCTGCCGCTCTTGGACAGGTCACGCAGCCCGCTGGCGGAGGCGGCGTCGAACACGGCGGCGAAGCGGCCGGTGGCGCGCAGCCTCCGGGAGAGGTCCGGGTTCCCCGCCACGATGAGGTTCGGTGCGGTGACCATTACCTCAGGCCCCGGTCGAGAAGGTCGGACGTCGGCACAGGGACCCTCCTCGCTGACCTGTCGATGAATGTATAGCCCATCCCTTCTAGACGTCCGTGCGCGCGGTCATTGCGCAACCCCCCAGGGCTCCCGATCCGCCGCTCGATCTCACCAGACGACGGCCGACTCGTCCCCTCCCTCGTCGCCCGGCGCGGCCACGTCGTGGAGCGTGGCGGTCGCGGCCGGCTGACCGGCGTTCATTTTCTGGATCATCGCTTCGGCCGCCGCCTTGCCCCGCGCGATGGCGTCCCGGTCCTTGCGCTTCCACCAGGGGGTGAGCCACATCTCGACGGGACGGGCGGTGCCGGCGACGACGGCGGCGCGGCCGAAGGGCATGGTCCGCAGCTCCTCGGGGGTGAGAATGTGCTTTCCGTTGTGCTTGCCCACGAGGTCGGCGAGGTCGGAGAGGTCCTTGGCCGTACCGGAGCCACCCGAGATGATCCTGACCGTGGCGTTGTCCCACAGGGACGCGGCCCCGTCGGAGCCCCACACCTTGCGGGCCTCCGCCAGCGACGTCAGGTAGACGTGCACGCTGATCGAGTAGCCGCCGGACTCGCCCATGTAGGTGGCCAGGCCGCCGAGCGGGCAGATGTCGGCCACCTGGTTCAGCTCGAACGTCAGCGGCGGGTCGAGGCGACCGGTCGGATTCTTCATCGCGGTGCCGCGCGCCGTGCGGAAGTACTGCTCGATGATGGTCGTGACGATCGGGGCGATGCCTCCCCAGTCGCTCTGCTTCTTGGCGACGAAGTACAGGGTGTTCCGGCCCTGGAGGAACTTCCTGAAGTCGAACTCCTCGCCCGGGTCCGGCGTGCAGTCCTCCAGGACCTCGGGCTGCGAGAAGCACGACATGACCTGGATCACTCCGGCCCACAGGTCCTGGTTCCGCATGTTGAACTCGAGCTGCCCGGGGTAGCCGGCGGCGACCCGCCCCTCGCGCTCGCCCTGGCGCAGGATCTCCAGTGCCTCCTCCCCGTTGGCCTCGTAGACCCAGCGCATCACCTCGCGGAAGTTGAGCCTGCCGATCGCGCCGGCGTGCAGGAGGCAGCGGATGATGGTGACGATGCCGCTGAGCAGCTTGCCGCCTTCATGGCCGAGGTCGAAACCGCTCGACTGGACGAGCGTCCCCGACCGGACCGCGCAGACGTTCGGGTCCTCGCAGCCCTGCAGCGGCGACCAGCGCATCCGGTTGGGCCAGCCGGTCCAGTTGTACGGGTCGAAGACGTACACCTCGCCGAACTGCGACCGCACCATGGCCGTGTTGATGAAGGTCTCCCGGCGGCTGGACGTGACGATGCAGGGGCCGGGCGCGTCGATGGTGAACGGCGTGACGAAGTGCACGTCCTTGCCCTGCCGCGGCGCCGCGAGGATGATCGCGGTGTCCTCCAGGGACGCGTACAGCTTCCGGCGGGACCTGATGTCCCTCCCGATGTAGAACCCGACGTCCTCGGGGTTCACGGAGCGCGCGGGGACCTTCTGGGTGGACGGCCGGACCTGTGCGGCCTTGCTCTGGACGGTCCGGGCGCTCAGCAGCTTGCGGACCTCCCAGCCGGAGGCGAATCCCAGCCGCAGGCGGCGGAACTCCCGGTGGCGCCGCCAGTTCAGCAGGAGCCGGATGAGGACGTAGGCGCTCAGGGCCATCGCCGCGAGCAGCACGATGAGCAGGGTGAAGAAAACGGGGGCCGACCCAAGGGCGGCCGCGGCGGCGGGCGGCCACGCACCCCGCGGATCGTTGGGATGGCGCAGGAGGTTGTAGGTGATGCGCAGGCAGTCCGTCGGGCTGGAATCCGGCCATCCGCTGCCCGAGAGGACCCCGGACAGCTGGCCCGCCAACCACGTCAGGAAACTGCTCGCCCCGCCCAGCAGCGCGCTCACAAAGCCAATACCTATGAAGACCACGTAAACGTCGTCGTCGTCGCTACCGGCCATGGGTTCTCCTCGTTCGTGGTGCGTGGGTCATGCCGTGGTGACCGCCGAGACCCGCCAGATGTCCTCGGCGTCGCTGGTCAGGGTGACGAAAACGATGGCCCGGGTGGCCGTTCCCTTCCAGCCGTCCCGGCCGGTGGGGGTGACCGTGACCTCCCATTGGCGGTGGGCGGTCCGGGCGTTGTCGGGCGGCGCCCCGTCTTCGAGCGTCTGGGGCGACAGGCGGACCCGGGCGTAGGCGTGGTGGTCGCGCCAGGCGGGCGGCACGCCCCCGAGCGGCAGGGTCTGCAACCGTTCGGCGTACTGCCCGGTCAGGTAGGGCAGGGCTCGCCGGTAGGCGTCGCCCTGGCCGCGGTCGATCACGGCGTCGACGGTCCACATCGTCTGGACGGCGGCCCGCGACACCGCGGTCGGGTCGCTCCGGTCGACGTCCGCCGGGTCGGGGAGGCCGCCGTAGGGGGTCCCGGTCGGTGCGGGAGGAGTCGAAGGGACCGCGGCCGGCGGGGACGTGGCGGAGCCGGCCGCCTCTCCCCGGTGCGGCAGCCCGCAGCCCGAGGCGAGCAGCAGCGCGGTCACGGCCAGAACGGCGGGCCGGCGGCAGCGCCCGGACGGCATTTCACGGCGAGGATTCCGCATCATGCCTTCACCGTCTTCGGCGTGCTGAACCGGACGCCGCCGCTGAATTCCTTCTCGTTCATAGGGCCGATCTTGACGACGGTGCCCGTGTACGGCGCATGGAGCATCTGGTCTCCGCCGACGTAGATCCCGACGTGGTGCGGATCGGCGTCGCCGGGCTTCGTGAAGAAGACGAGATCGCCGGGTTGGAGGTTCGATCGGCTCACCTTCGTGCCGCGGCGGTCCCTGAGCTGGTCTCCGGTGTAGTGCGCCAGTTGGATCTTTCCGCCGGTCGCATGGTAGACCGCGTACAGGGTCAGGCCCGAGCAGTCGAAACCGCCCATGGTGGGGCCGTTGATATCGCCGCCGCCCCACACATAGGTGGTGCCCAGCCATTTCTTGGCATAGGAGATGATGCTCTGCCCGATCGCCGACGCGGGACCGCTGCCGAACGAGGCGCATGACATTCCGGCATTGTTGGGGCCGCCAAGGGAGAACTGACCGCCTGCGTAGCGTTCGGCCCACGACAGCACCAGGTTCACATAGTCCCAGGAATGGTTGTAGGCGAAGATCGCCTTCCTGGTGTCGCCGGGCGCGCCGCTGGCGTGCAGGTAGTTCGCGGCACTGAAGATCGCATCCGCCGGGTCGTAGCGGCTCTTTCTCCCATCGTTGTTGCCGTCGATCGAATAAGCGTCGAAGGTGCTCTGCAGGAACTGCATCGGACCGCCCGCGCCCGCATAGTTCTCCCCTGAGGAAACGCCCGGCAGTTTGGAGCGACCGTGGTCGGTCTCCACCTTTCCGATCCCGGCGAGCACGTACCAGGGAATGTTGTACTTCGGCCCCGCGGCCTTGTAGAGCTTGACGTAGTTGGCGGGGATGCTGTCCGCGGGGGCCTTGGCCGCGGCGGCGACGTTCTGCACGGCCGCGGAGCCGAACGGCCCGTTGCCCGGAGCGCGTTCGTAGGCCGCCGGAGCCACGGTCGGGCCGCCGGTCCGGCTCGGCTTGGGCGCCGGGCTCAGCAGTTCGGGGCCGTCGGGATTCGCCGGTCCGCACACATTGGTGAAGCCCGGCGTAAGGACGTTCTGGACCGCCACGAACATCGCCGCGATCAGGAGCAACGCGATGGCGATCGACCCGAGGCAGCCCGTCCTGAAGATCAACTTGCCCAGGCTGAAGGTCACCATCGGGGATCAATCCCGGAACGGTTGATGATGTGGCCCTCCCAGATCGGCGGTGACGTCGCCGGCCCTCCCGCCGGGGGGCGGAGGGCCGAGCCGCCACCGTCGGCGTCCTCTGCGGGCGTGCCCGCCTGCACGGACCCGCCGACCAAGACAGTGCGGTCAACGCGCGGTGATGCAAGGTGCGTCCTGCGGTCGCGCGCGGGAACGGGCGTCAGGAGACCGCAGGCCGACGGGTTGACGGGAGCGGCGGCTCGCGGACGGTCGGTCCCAGTAGGTTGATCCCCGCTGGTGCGGAGCCAGCAAGCCAGAGCAGAGCCGCTCGTGACATTCCCGGAGGTGGGCACCCGTGGTGCGGGCAACAGAGAGCGACGCCCCGCAGCGCGGGGGGATCGGCCCCGAGGCGCCGCACGGCATGCCGGGTGCGCCGGCTTATCCTGTTCGGCAGATCCGGCCTCAGCATGAGGGGTATGCTGCGCAAGCGGTCATACCAGCAGAACAAGGACCGGTGCCGAGAAGCGCGCTCGGCCTGGTCACCTACAACGGACGAGCTCCAGGGATCTGGCTCTCCTCCTGTCATGGGGGAGCCGGCGCCTCCACACTCGCCGCGCTCATCCCCAACAGTGTGAGCGCGGGACGCTACTGGCCGACGCCAGCACCCCCGGGTCAGTCCCAGGTGCTGCTTGTCGCCAGGAGCCACGCCGCGGGGCTGTGCGCCGCCCAGGCGGCCGTGGCGCAGTGGGCCGCGGGAACCCTCCCGAGCGTCCAGTTGATCGGTCTGGCCGTGGTGGCCGACGCTCCCGGAAAGCGTCCGAAACCGCTGGCGGACCTCGTGCGTTTGATCGCCGGCGGCGTTCCGCGACTCTGGGACCTGCCGTGGGTCGAGGCCTTCCGCCTCGGCGACCCTCCGGACAAGGTGAGGCTTCCCCCCGCCTACGCGCGTCTGGTCCGTGACGTGGGCGGTCTGGCTCCCGTCTGATCGCAACACAGTCGCCGCCCTGCGGCGCTTGACGATCAGTGCGGCCCCCGGACCGTCCAGTACAAGTACAGAACCGTGCTCGGAAGGTGCCCCGCCGGTCCAGCGCTGACAGGCGGCGACCCCTTCCGGAAAGGGGCCCATCGATCGCGCGGACGGCGGAACGCGCCGCGACGCGCGCCGGTGAGCCCCGGCCAAGTCGCCGTCCGCCAACTCCGGCCGGACAGAACCCTCATCGCATCATCTCGGAGGACGCGCATGCTCGACGCGACGATCACGTGGACGGCCCACCTGCTCGACCATGCGGCAGCCCTTGCCAGGGACATCCCGAACCCCGGGCAGGGCGAGGCGCCGCCGTTCGCGAACAAGATCGAGAAGCTGCTCGGCTGGGCGGCCTGGGGCGGTCTGCTCGCCTGCGTGGCGGGCTTCGTCATCATCGGCGCCCGGATGGGGATCCAGCACAAGAAGGGCGAGGGGGGCAGTCACCTCGGAAGCATGTTCATCGTGGGTTTCGGCTGCCTGCTCATCGTGAGCGCGGGATTGATCGTCAGAAACCTCGCGGCCTGATGCCGGCGCCCCGGCACCTCGGCGCACGCGGCAGGGGCCGCAGGGGCCGGGCGCCCGCGCGCCGGCGCGTGTCGGTCCTGTCCGCCGCGCTCCTGGCGCTGGGCGCCGCCCTGCTCACGATCAGCCTTCTCCCCGCTCCCGCACCCGAGATCGCCCTGGACGGGCAGCGCGGGGCGGCCTCGTTGGAACGCTCTGAACCGGCCGGCCCGCTCGCCGCGGGCCCGGCGCGGCTCGCGGTCGAGGCCCTCCCGGCCGTCCAGGGACCGGGCCGGGTGGAGACCGTCGGCCTCGCGGCGCTGGCGGCGCCCGTCGACTGGGACAAGACGGAAGACATCGAGTCGATCGACACCGACCCCGGCGGCAAGCTCCAGTTCGACCCCGAGTCGGGGCGGATCAGAGTGTGCGACACCAACTCGGACGGTCACGTCGCGCGCGGCTACGCCATCCTCGACGGGCGAGAGGTGGCCTTCGTGCACAAGGGCACGAAGGGGCATTGCGACGAGATCCAGATCCCCGACTACAAGCGCACCACGAACTACCAGTTCAAGGTCTGCATCGCCAGAAGCAATTCAGACCCGGATGGGTACTGCAACACCAGCAACACCACCCAGTGGCCGAAGGAAGACAAGAAGAACGACTCCTGCTGGGACCTGAAGACCGATGACGAGAAGATCGACTGCGTGGGGGGAGTGGAGGAGTTCTGCAACCAGTGGCAGCACACCAGCGGAATGTTCCCCAAGCAGTGCGAGAAGGACCATTCTGAGAAGAAGACGAGCGTACTCAAGCCTCCCACCGGCAGAAAGCCGGACGTCAACGCCAGGCCCGACGCTTCGCTGCCGCGCGGCCACGCCAAGGGCGTCGGAACGGTCACCGAACCGATCCAACCCCTGCTCCGCTGGATGGTCTGGACCGCGCTGACGGCATGCGTCCTGGGCTTCATCCTGGTCGGGGGCAATATGGGGCTCAAGCACAAGAGGGGCGAGTTCGGAGCGCACGCCACCGACCTGAGGTGGGTGCTGCTCGCGTGCGTCATGGCGGGCTCGGGGCTGGCCCTCGCGTTCGTCACCCTTCTCATCGACGATTTCTGAGAAGAAGGCCCGTCGTGTTTAGGTCGAGCGATTTCGCAGTCTCCGCTCCACGTCGTTCGGGGGGTTCGTAATGGACGATCTCCTCAACCAGGCGTGGGCATGGCTCGTCAGTAAGCTGCTGGACTGGGCGCTGTCGAGCTTCCAGACGTTCCTCACCTGGTGGATGAGCGACGCCTACAGCGTGCAGATCAGCGGAGAACAGGGCGGAGTGCTCTACGGGATCCGCGAGTACAGCAACTGGATGACCGCCGGAGGAGCCTTCGTCGGCTTCCTCGTCGCGGCGTTCCGGATCGCGGTCAAACGCAAGGGCGAGCCGTTCAGACAGGCGATGTCCCAGTTCTTCGAACTGGCCGTCATCGTCCTGACGCTGGCCACGCTGGTCAACCTGCTGAACATCGCCGGGCAGAGGTACTCGCACTGGATCGTCGAGGGCATGGGCCCGAAGGGCGACGCCTGGATCGACAACTGGAAGAACGGGATCGATCTCCTCGGGGGAAACCAGGACGACACGTCGTTCATCCTTGCCTTCTTCGCCCTCGCCGCGGCGCTCTCGTCGGCGATCCAGTTCGTTCTGATGCTCTTCCGCAACGGCGCTCTCGTCGTCCTGGTGGGAATTCTCCCGACGGTCGCGGCGGCCAGGTTCACCTCGTATGGAGATGCCGCCTACAAGCGATGCCTCGGCCTGCTGGTCGCCTTCACCGTGGTCCAGCCGGTCATCGCGACGATCGACGCGAGCGCCCTGGCCCTGATGGCGTCCAAGTACGAGGCCGACCGCCTCGCCGGGCTGGCCCTCGCCGCCGGGTCGGTGTTCGCGATGCCGGCCACCATCCGCGCCGTGATGCCCGTGGCCACGGAGGGCCTGGGCTTCTTCGGCATCCGCCAGGTCGGCCACTTCACCTACGGCGGTACCGCCGTGACCATGCGCAAGTCGGCGACGGGTCTCTTCACGGGCCTGCTGGCGAGCGGTGGCGGCGGGGGCGGTGGCGGCGGCGGGGCGGCTCCCGCGCCGCGCACCCGCTCCGGCGGCGGTTGGGGCTGGGGCTGGGGTAACAGAGGCGGCGGTTCGGGCGGTGGCTCGGGCGGCGGCGGAACGACCCCCAGGCCGCCCAACGGACCGGGCGGTGGACCGACGACCGGCGGGCCGGGCGGTGGACCGACGACCGGTGGGCCGGGCGGTGGACCGACCGGTGGACCGACCGGCGGACCGAGTGGTGGTCCGAGCGGCGGGCCGGGCAGTGGCTCGGGCAGCGGCCCGGGCAGCGGCGGGGGTCCGCAGGGCCCCTCGGGGGCCGACCCTTCTTCCAGCGTCCCCCCGTATGACGTTCCCGCTCCTGACTTCTCCTCCATCGGAGGCAATGGCAGCCAGCCGCCCAGCTATCGGCCCCCCGATCCCGGTTCCTCCTCCAGCGGAGGTACTGGATATTCACCCCCTTCCGGGGGCGGTGGTCCGAGCGGTAGCAGCGGAGGCGGGGGCGGTCCCAGTGGCAGTGCGTAGCCGAAGGAATGAGGTGGAGGCGGCGTGACGTCCGACTACCGTGAACCCACGTACGGGAACTGGCGGAAGCCGGTGTCCCCTGGAATCGGGCGGCTGGGACTGGCGGGCACGCTGATCCTCATGATCGGGCTGATCGTCATCACCCTGGTCGCGACGCTGTCGCTGATGCTGGCCCTGTTCGGCGCCGTCGCGCTGGGTGTGGTCATGCTGCCGCTCATCATCCAGGACGCGCATGGGCGGACCGCCCTCCAGTCGCTCACGGCACGGGTGACCTGGTGGTCGGGCCGTTCCCAGGGGTGGCACCTCTACCGTTCGGGGCCGCTGAGCGTCGTCCCGCACGGCACGTGCCGCCTTCCGGGGCTGCTCGCCCAGTCCCGGCTGGTCGAGGGCCGCGACTCCTACGGGCGCCCGTTCGCCCTGGTCATGGTCCCGTCCACGAAGCACTACACCGTGGTGTTCGAGTGCAACGCCGAAGGGGCGGCGCTGGTCGACCAGACCCAGATCGACACGTGGGTCTCCCACTGGGGGCAGTGGCTGGCCTCGCTGAGCTACGAGCCGGGGCTGGCCGCCGCGAGCGTGACCATCGAGACGGCTCCCGACACCGGGACCCGCCTCCGGGAGGAGATCTACGCCAACACCGACCCGAACGCGCCCGAGCTGGCCCGGCAGGCTCTGGACGAGATCGTCTGGAACTACCCGGTGGGCAGCGCGCGGGTCTCCACCCGCATCGCGGTCACCTACACGGCCCTGCCGCAACTCGGGGGCAAGCGGCGCGACCAGGACGCGATGGTGCGGGAGATCGGGATGCGGATTCCCGGACTGATCTCCGGGCTGGCGATGACCGGCGCCGGATCCGCCCGCGCGCTGACCGCGAAGGAACTCGCCCGCGCGGTCCGGATCGCCTACGACCCGGACGCGCAGCAGGTCCTGGAGGCCACCGAGGACCAGGAGATCCGCTGGGAGGACGCCGGCCCGGTCGCGGCGCAGGAGTCGTGGGACCACTACGTCCACGACAGCGGCTGCTCCATCACCTGGGGCATGTCGGAGGCGCCGCGAGGCGAGGTGCTGTCCAACGTGATGACGGGGCTGGTGGCCCCGCACCACGACATCGCCCGCAAGCGCGTCACCTTCCTCTACCGTCCGCACGATCCGGCCTCCGCGGCCCGGATCGTGGAACGGGACCGCCGGGACTCGCGCTTCCGCCTCGACGGCGCCTCCAGCGCCGCCCGGAACGAGATCGACGTCATCAAGAGCGACCAGTCGGCCCTGGAGGAGGCCAGGGGGGCGGGAGTGATCCGGTTCACCGTCCTCGTCACCGCGACCGTCCGCTCGGCCGAGGAGCTCCCGGTCGCGGCGGCGGCCGTCGACACCCTCACGGGCCCCGCGCGGCTGCGGCTGCGGCAGATGTACGGGTCGCAGGCGTCGGCGTTCGCGGCCGCCCTTCCGCTGGGCATCGTCATTCCCGACCACCTTCAGGTCCCGGCGCTGGTGAGGGAGGCCCTGTGAAGCGTCCCGCCGAACCGGTTCCCGGAGTGGTCGGAGAGCTCCTCGCCGAACAGGATGACGAGAAGGGCAAGAAGAGCAAGAAGAAGAAGGAGAAGGAAAAGAAGGCCAAGCCCGAGCTCAAGCCCGGGTTCAGGGGCTTCTCCCGCCGCGGCGGCGGCCGGGCCTCCTACGTGGAGATGCCGTCGGAATGGCGCGGGACCACGGTCCAGGTGTGCGGGCTGTGGCCGTTCGGGGCCGGGTCGGGAACGCCGATGGTGGGCGTGCCGCTCGGCCGCGAGCTGACCACCGGCGCGGCGCTGTGCTGCGATCCGATCTCGTGGTTCCAGCGGGCGAACCTGATCCACAACCCGTCGGCCCTGGTGCTGGGCAAGCCGGGGCTGGGCAAGTCGACGCTGATCCGCAGGATGGTGGTGGGGCTGGTCGGGCAGGGGGTGTTCCCCATGGTGCTCGGCGACCTGAAGCCCGACTACGTCGACCTGGTCCGGGCGATGGGCGGGCAGATCATCAAGCTCGGCCGCGGGCTCGGCTCGCTGAACGTGCTCGACCCGGGGGCGACGGCGCACGCGGCGGCCAGGCTCCCCGAGGCCGCGCGGGCCAAGCTGATCGCCGACGCGCACGGCCGCCGGCTGAACATGGTCAGCGCGCTGGTCACGCTGCTGCGCGGCGGGCCGATCGCCGACACCGAGCGCACCGTTCTGAACGCGGCCCTGCGGGTGCTGGACGAGCGCCACCGCGGCGTGCCCGTCCTGCCGGACCTCATCAAGGTGATCGACGACGGGCCGGAACGGCTGCGCGCGGTGACCCTCGCGCGCGGGGACGAGGCGCGGTACCGCGCGGCCGTCGACCCGCTGCACGCCTCGCTGCTCGGCGTCCTGGACGGTCCGATGGGCGAGACGTTCGCGCACCAGACCACCACCGCGATCGAGCTCGACAATCCTGGCGGCGTCTGCATCGACATCAGCGGGATCGACGACGCCGACGCCGAGCTGCAGGCCGCCGTCCTGCTGGCGTGCTGGTCGGACGGGTTCGGCTCGATCGAGGCCGCGCACGCGCTGGCCGACGAGGGGCTCGAACCGCAGCGGCACTTCTTCGTCGTCCTGGACGAGTTGTGGCGGGTGCTGCGGTCGGGGCGCGGCCTGGTGGACCGGGTCGACGCCCTCACCCGCCTCAACCGGCAGCGCGGCACGGGGCAGGTGATGATCACGCACACCATGGCCGACCTGCTGTCGCTGAGCGACCGCGCCGACCGGCTCAAGGCCAAGGGCTTCGCCGAGCGCGCGGGCATGGTGATCTGCGGTGGGCTGCCCCAGGCGGAGATGCCGATGGTGAACGAGGTGGTCCGGATGTCCTCCATCGAGGAGCGCATGATCATCGACTGGTCGACGCCGCCGTCCTGGAACCCCGAGCTCAAGCGGGACAGCGAGCCCCCGGGACGCGGGAGGTTCCTGGTCAAGGTCGGCGGCCGCCCGGGCATCCCGTTCAAGGTGGAGCTCACGTCGGTCGAGCGCGATGTCAACGACACCAACAAGCGCTGGACCAACTCGACCACGAGGCCTCCCGCCCAAGCCCTCTGAGGGCTGTTCGTCCGGCCGGCCGTGGATCATCCTTGTACCGGCGTGATGATTCGCGGCCGAGGTGAGGGAAGCCGTGGCGAGACGGGCATGGTCGCGGGGCGCGAGCGTCTACCGGCCGCCGCCCGCGCCGACGCTCGTGGACCCTGCCACGTCCGCGGCCGCGGCGGCGGACGGCGTCACGGAGGAGTGGGCGGTCGGCGACCGCATCCTGGACCTTTACGAGGTCCGCGAGCTGTACGGCGACGGCGGCATGGGGCTGGTCTACCGCGTCCGCCACCTTGGCTGGGACATCGACCTGGCCGTCAAGTGCCCGCGCCCTGACATGCTGGCGAGCGAGGGCCTTGTGCGGCTGTTCGTCCAGGAGGCCGAGACGTGGGTGGCGCTGGGGCTGCACCCCAACATCTGCACCTGCCATTACGTGCAGACGCTGGGCGCGGTTCCACGGGTCTTCGCCGAGTTCGTCGACGGGGGAAGCCTGCGGCAGTGGATCCGCGGCGGACGCCTGTACGAGGGCGGCCCGCGGGCGGCGCTGGAGCGGATCCTGGACGTGGCGATCCAGACCGCCTGGGGCCTGGCGCACGCGCACCGCCTCGGCGTGGTGCACCAGGACGTCAAGCCCGCCAACGTCCTGCTCGACTCGGCCGGGAACGCCAAGGTGAGCGATTTCGGGCTGGCGCGTGCCGGAGAGCTGATGGCTGGACGGTCGTCGGCGGAGCCAGGCGACGGCACGCTTCTGGTCACCACCGGGGGGTTGAGCCCTGCCTACGCCTCGCCCGAGCAGGCGGCCCGGCGCCCCCTCGGGCGGCGCGCGGACGTGTACAGCTTCGCCGTCAGCGTGCTGGAGATGTTCACCGGCCGGGTCCGCTGGCGCCTGGGCCCGGCCGCGGGGACGGGCCTCGCCCGCTACCTGGACGGTCAGAATCCCGACGCGCCCATGGGCGCCATGCCCGCCGGGCTCGCCGACCTGCTGGCCCGGTGCCTGCGCGACGAGCCGGAGCACCGCCCGCGAGCCATGGCCTCGGTCGCCGCGGAACTGGTCTCCCTCTACGAGGCGGAGTTCGAGACGCCCTACCCGCGGGCCCTGCCCAGGACGGCGGAACTGCGCGCCAACGAGCTCAACAACCGGGCGCTGTCGCTGCTCGACCTCGGGCGGCCGGAAGAGGCGGCGGCCGCCTTCCGGGAGGCACGCGCCGCCGACCCGCGCCATCCGGAAGTGATCTACAACTCCGGCCTGCTGCGCTGGCGCGCCGCCGGCGTCACCGACGCCGATCTGACGGCGGAGCTGGAGTCGGTCCGCCGCGACGACCCCGAGCGGGTGGGACGGCTCCTCCGCCTGGTCGACTGCGAGCGCGGTGACACCGAGGTCCGCGAAGAGCGCGGCGCCGACGTCGAGACGGAGGACGAGGAGGACACCGAGTTCCGGGCGGAGGTCGAGGAGGACGTCGAGTTCGACACGCCTGGGAACGAGACCGTCTTCGCCCTGTGCCCCACACCTGACGGCCGGCACGTCGTGGGCGCGGGTTCGAGCGGGCGTCTGCTCGTCTGGGAGCTGGACACGGGCCGCCGTGTGCGGATCATCCCGACCGACAACTGGGTGATCTCCCAGCTCTGCGTGACGCGCGACGGGCGGCACGCGCTGGCCGGGAAGAACAGCTTGCAGGCGTGGGACCTGGTCACCGGCGAACGCACAGGTCCGTGGCGGGGGAGGAAATCGGGGACGGACGCGATCTGCCTGACGCCCGATGGGGCCTTCGCCCTGACGGCGGGTCGGCGCGACTCCATCCATCTCTGGGAGGTGGCCACGCTCCGGCGAGTGCGCACGATGCCGGGGCTGCGGGACGAGAACGGTCACAGCGTCATGAAAGCGGTCTGCGTCAGCCCTGACGGGCGCCATGCCTTGTCCGCACACCGCGGTCCCCGACTGTGCCTGTGGGATCTGGTCACGGGGCAGACGGTCTGGACGACGAAGATCCCGGAGAAGACGGGCGGCCGCCTCCTGCACGACGCGTCGCTGGTGCACGTCACCCCCGACGGCCGGCACGCCGTCGCGGCCTTCCCCCGGGGCGTCGTCGTCACGCTGGACATGGCCACCGGCCGGGTCGCGCGCACGTTCGCCGATCCCTCGTCCCATGAGCTGAAGAGGATGTGCGTCACTCCGGACGGACGCCACCTGGTGATGATCGACGGCGTGCTGCGGCTCTGGGAGCTGGAGACCTGGCGCTGCATCAGGACGATGAGCGCCCCGCCCGATCCGCGAAGCGTCTGCGCGGCCCCGGACGGCCGCCGCGTCGTGATCGGGCCCGGTCACGGTCGGCCACGGGTCGTGGATCTGGGGCGGCGGCGCCCGGCCCCGCTGCAGATCTGCCGCCCCCGTTCCCACGGCGAGCTGAGCGGGCTCGACTCCCGCGTCAGGGCGCAGGTGGCGGAGGCGGAGCGGCAGATCGACGCGCGGCGGTACACCGAGGCCGCGGCGATGCTCGAACGGCTCCGGAGCGAGCCCGATCTCGGCGGAAGCGCGCCCGCCCTCGACGCGTGGCACCGGCTCGCGCTGGTGTCCACCCGTGCCGGGGTCCGGGCGTCATGGCAGCTGGGGACGCTGGCCGTCCACGCCGGGCCGGTGACGTGCCTTGAGGTCACGCCCGACGGTGAACGGGCCGTGTCGGCGGGCGCGGACGGCGCCGTGCGGGTATGGGACGTCGCCACGAGGCGCCTCGTGCACCGACTGGTCGAGGAGAGCCCGGGCGTGCGCGCCTGCCTCACCCCGGACGGGCATCGCTGCGTCACCTCGTCGTCAGGCGAAGAGCTGAACGTGTGGGATCTGGCCGCCGGGCGGCTGGTGCGCACCCTGCGGACGGGCGCGTCCGGGCGCGGGCGGCTCGTCGCCGTGTGCGCGAGCCCGGACGGCCGCCATGTCATCACGGCGGGAGCCGCGGGAGGGGACGGCGAAGAGATACGGCTGTGGAACATCGAATCCGGCCGCACGGCGATTCTGCACGGCGGTCGGGAGGGCGGCCCCGGCATCCCCCCGGCCCGCGGCGTCACGGCGCTGACCGTCACTCCCGACGGCCGCCATCTGATCATCGGTGGCCGGAACGAGGTATGGGATCTGTTCGGCGACGCCGAGGCCACCGCGAGGATCTGGCCGGACGGCGCCGCGGGCGTCGGCATGACCCGGGACGGCCGCCATGTCCTGGGCGTCTCCGCCGGGTTCTCCGGTGACGTCCGGTCCGAGGACTCCATGCTCTTCCTGCGCCGCCTCGGCAACGTCTCGATCGTCGGGGCGTACGGGACCGGGGTTACGGCCGCCTGCGCCATGGTCAACGGGCGCTGGGGGCTGACCGGCTCCGCGAACGGAGCGGTGACCATGTGGGATCTGCGCCGGCGGAGCAGCGGCGAACCGCACCACGTCCTGGCCGATGGCGGGAGCGAGGTGGCCCTTGTGCGCGTCACCGACGCGGGCCGGCACGTCCTCGCCGCGGGCCTCGACGGCACAGTGCGCGTGTGGGAGCTCGACTGGGAACTGCGCGTGCGGGACCCGTCGGACTGGGACGACAGGGCACGGCCGTTCCTGACCAATTTCCTCACCCTCCGCGGTCTGGAAGGGCGGGCCGCTCCCGAGTGGACAGAGGACGACTTCGACGCCCTCTGCCGCGAGCTCCAGTACGCCGGATTCGGCCGGCTCGGCCGGTCCGGGGTGAGAGCGGAACTCGACCGCATGGCCGAACGCTGGAACGGCCCGCCCAAGCCGAGATTCGCATGGGATCGGGATCGGACGACGTGACGACGACCGGCTCCCGCGACAGCAGCCAGCGGCGGCCGCGCCGGAGCGCCCGTACCCGGATTCCCCGAAGGTCTGGTGAGGGCTGAATTGCGGTGATTCTAATAGGATCTCGCCATCACGGTCGGGGAGGGCGCCGGGGATGAGCGGACGCGAGCTCAGCGGGACGCTGGCGGTGCGGCGGCACTGGTGCCGGCCGGACGAGCCCGTCCTGCTGTGCCTGTACTGCCATGGCGCCGCCCTGCGCTTCGACGTGGACGGCCACGACTGGCGGGGCGTCCCGGGCGGCGCCGGACGCGCCGTGCTGAACGCCGTCGGAGCCGGTGTGGACTCGGCGTTCCGCGAAGACAGCCTCACTCCGCCGGCGATGGTGGTCTTCGGGCCGGGCGGCGGCATGGCCGCGCGGGTGGCGCTTCCCGACTCCGCGGAGCCCCGCTGCTTCGTCCTCACCCCGTTCCGGATCGGCATCGTCGCGATGATGCCGGGCGAGGCCGCCGAGTCCGGGGTGCGGCGCGAGCCGCAGGCGGGGGTGCTGTCACGGGCCCGGAGGATCGCCGCCGGGGCGGCGGAGCTCGGGCGCTCGCTCGCTCGCGACCATCCCTATCCACCGGGCGAACCGGTGCCGCTGTCACGCGTCGCGGGCCTCGCCGAGATCCCGTCGGCGCACATCGCGCACCTCGGCCTGGACCGGCGCAAGCTGCCGTCCGGGTTCCGTCCCCGCAAGGTCCCGGTCCTGCGGATCGGGCTCCATGACGGTTCCGGCTTCGACGTCACCGCACCGGACGACGAGGCGGCGGGCCGGCTCCTCCACCTCGCCACGCAACGTTCCTGACGGGCGACCACATGCCGCGCAACGAGCAGAAACTGTATGAGATCGCCCGCGCGCACTGGTGCGCGCCCGGCGAGAGGCTGGTCATGGGCGACCACGCGGCCGGCCACATCGGCGCGACGGTGCGGGGGCTGAGCACGGCCCCGGCCCCGTCCGCCGTCCCGGACGGCTCGTCCGTCCCGGACCCGTCCTGGCCCCTGCCGACCGATCCGGTCCGGACGGGCCGGTTCTGGTACGACGAATGGCCCGACGATCCGGTGATCTGGGGGTGGGCGCACGCGCCCGGACCGGACGCGGCGGCGGCCGCCGTCGCCGGCCACATGACCGGCTACGCCGACGAGGCGTGGCTGCTGCTCACGGACCGGCGGCTCGCGGTGTCCGTGGAGTCGCGGTTCGCGCGTCCCTCCGGGCGGCCTGGCGGGCTGCGAGGTCGCGTCCGCGGTGCCCGGGGCGATGACTCGGGCGATTCCGCCGTGCCCCTGACGACCTGCTGGGAGATCCCGTTCGCGGCCGTCCGCGGACTGCGGGCGGTGCCGCTCGGCCGCACCCCGCAGCCGGAATGGTTCATCCGGATCGACTTCACCGACGGGTCCGCGTTCGACTTCCGGCCCCGCCGCGGGGCCAAGGCCCCGGAGTACGTCGCGTCGGTCTACTCGGGCCTGGCGCCCAGGCCCTGAACCCCGCGGACATCCGAAACCGGAACTACCCCAAGACTCAGCCGTTTTCCGCTGTAATGCCGTAACTCCATTCAATCCAGCCGGCTTCCCTTATTGGCCTACCGGGCAAGCCGGGTTGCCCAGCGGAAACCGGAGGTCCATTGGCCTGGGACGGCTCTCGAACCTGATCACGATCCGGTCTGCGGACGGTAAGAGTCTTGTCGGTTTTATGGCCTTTTTGTATGTTCACTTCAACCGGGGGAAGTCCGTTGTCCCGCCGTCCGCCGCCGACTCGGGATCCGGGCCGGCGACGCCGGCCGCCGATCTCCCGAGGAGACGCCATGTCCGAGGTCAAACGCCGCGATCTGCTGGCCGGGGTCGCCGCCCTCACCGGGTTCGCGACCGTCGGTCTGCTCCCCGGCACCGCCGCCGCCGCGACCCGGCAGCGCCCCGGTGCCCTCCGGCCGCCCTCCCTCACCGCCGGCGACAAGGCGGTGGTCGCCCGCGTCGACGCCCGCCGGGCGCTGCGGCACCTGAGAGTGCTCAGCGACGAGATCGGCTGGCGCATCGCCGGCACGCCGTCGGAGCACCGGGCCGCCCGCTACATCGCCGGATGCCTGCGCGATCTCGGCTACACGGTCGAACTCCAGCCCTTCCCGGTCGCCGACAAGTACCTGGCGGAGATCCGGTCCCAGGGCGAGCGGGTCTGGCAGTGCAGTGCCTCCCCGCAGGGCGCCGTCGCCTCCATGGACGGCACGGTGGTGGACGTGGGCCGGGTCACCGAGGTCACCGGTGACGTGCGCGGCGGCCTCGTGCTGTTCGACCGGATACCCGGCATGGAGACCGAGCAGGCCAAGGCCGCCGCGGGCGCGGGCGCCGCCGCGGCGCTCATCGTCAACGCGCGCTCGGTCACCTACCCCGAGCGCAAGGCCGGCAGCTTCGTCCCGACCCTGAAGGAGACGGTCGCGATCCCGGTGCTGGGCCTGGCCGAGTACCACGGCGAGCGGATCCGCGCGGGCGCCCGGCGGCTGTCTTTCGGGATCACCCACCACTCGGGGCTGACCTCGTACAACGTCCTGGCCGAGCGGAAGGCGACGCTGCCCAATCCCACCGGCAAGGCCGTCATCGTCAGCGCCCACTACGACAGCGTCCCGGGCTCGCCCGGCGCCAACGACGACGGCAGCGGAACCGCGCTGTGCCTGGAACTGGCCCGCGTGCTGAAGCGGCTGCCGACCCAGCAGGCGATCCGCGTCTGCCTGTGGGGCTCGGAGGAGTCCGGCCTGGTCGGAGCGCGGCACTACGTGAAGCAACTCGACGCGGAGGGCGTCGGGCAGATCACCGGCTGCTTCCAGAACGACATGGTGGCCACCAGCCATCCCCCCGCGGGCACGTACTGGCTGCTGTCCGTGGACGGCGCGGACAACACCACCACGGCCGCGGTGAACGCCGCCGCGGCCCGCCTCGGCTACTCCGACCAGACCAAGGGCCCCACCGCCCGGGGCTCCAGCGACCACGAGGCCTTCTACGAGCGCGGTATCCCGGCGGGCAACTTCAGCTGGCGCGGCGGTGAGGCGCCCAGCCAGCTGGAGCCCCTCTACCACACCCCCGAGGACACGATCGCCCAGAACGTCAGCCTGGAGCGGCTGCAAGTGTCCCTCGAACTGATCGGCTGCGCCCTCTACGACGTGGCCCGCCGCAAGTAGCCGCCCCCGGTCACCTCCCGGTCCGCGGTTCCGCCGGCTCCGCGGGCCGGGTCGTCCATACCCGTGCCGTCAGGGATCACTCCGTGGTGGTCGTTGCGCTGGTCGGACGAGGGGGCGGAGGCCGCGGCCGCGAAGGGCGCTTCCGGGTCACCCTGCGGGCGATCCCGCGTGGGCCGGCGCCCCGGCGGCCCCGCCCTCGC
>NZ_JBFARL010000047.1:0-44833 GCF_040674655.1 Actinomadura sp. NPDC049753
GGCGGGGGGGGGGGGGGGGCCGGGGGGGGCGGGGGGGCCCGGTCGGGCCCCCCCCCGCCCCGCGACGGCGCGAGGCGCGGTCGCTGGACCGCGCCGGTGGTCAGGCGGCCGGGACGCCGGTGGCCGGCTGCGCGGACCGCACCTCGGCCTGGTTGGGCTTGGCCGCCAGGCCCGGAAGGTCGGTGGTCGCGGCGCGCAGGCGGGCGATGCCCTCGGCGCCGAGGTCGCCCAGCATGATGTCGTAGGCCAGGTCGCGCACCGTGTCGACGCCGACGGCCGAGTGGAGCATGGCGCCGATGGTCTCGGTGAGCACCCGCTCGTAGGCCTCGAACTTCACCGTCTCGACCACCGCCGGGTTCCACTCCAGCTGGTCGCCGGCGGTGACGTGCAGCTGCAGGCCGCCGGTCACCGGGTCCACCTGGTCCAGGTCGATCTCGGCGGCGACGCGGCCGCGGGCCGCCGGAGTCCCGTCGTCGGTGAACAGCAGCGCCGGGACCGAGAAGGTCACCTGCTCGGCGGGCTTGCGCGGCCGGACGGCGTTGCCGCGCGGCACCGCGGGGACGTCGACGTGGTCCAGCTGCGACAGCATCCGGAACGTCGCCAGGCCGAGGATGCTGTTGATGGCCAGCGCGGTCGCCCGGGTCACCGTCTCCGTCTCGCCGGGCTTGCGGGTGAGGTAGCCGCTGAAGCCGTAGGCGATGATGCGGTCACGGACGGGGGAGCGGAGGAAGATGCGCAGCCGGACCCCCGCGACGGGGAGCTCGAACTCGGCGTCGCCGTCGCCGATCTCGGACCGGACGAAGCCGCCCTCGGACGCGGTGAGCTTGCCGACCAGGGCCAGCGTCCCCTCGTTGCCGTTGCGGGCGAGGCTCAGGACGTAGAGGTCGCCGTCCAGCTCGGTGATCACTTCGTCGCCGAGGACGACGGCGAGGGCCCGCGCCGTCTCGTTCAGGCCGTGCAAGGTCCTGCGGGGCATGCGCAGCCGCAGCTGGTTCTGCGACGTCACCCGCCCGCCGACGGTGTTCTCGACGTGCTCGACCTCCCGCTCGGCCTGCTTGCCGGTGTAGTTGCGCAGGCTGAACGCCAGGACCTCGTTGTCCGTGCGCACCCCGCAGGTCGCCTTCAGGGCCTTCTTGGCGCTGAGGGGATACGGGGCGTCCTGCCGGACGTATTTGGTCGCGTCCACGAACACGGGGACGTCGTCGTCGAAGAGGCGCCGGACGTAGAATTCTTCCTTGGTTTGCGCTGGCACTCTGCACCCTTCTCCGTGTCCTGCCACCGGCCGCGGACGGCCGGCGGTAACCTCGGCACCCGGCCGGTTCCGGCCAGGTGCGGCACCGGCCGCACCGCCCGGTGTCCACTCTTCAGTCATAACCGTTTCGGGGCAGGTCGGATCGGCAAGTACCAGAGGGCCGGACGGCGCCGCCGACGAACCGGTTGACAAATAAAGCATGCGGCTCGCCCTGTCGCGTGGACAGTCATGCGTGACACACGGGGGCGGCACACTACAAAGGAGACCAGATGCACCAGTTGACCGATTACGTGCTGGCCGTTCGCACCACCGGTTCACCTCCGGCGATCGAAGGGGTCAAGTCGGTCGACCTGGTTCCGGGCGACGACCAGGACGTGATCGCCGCGACCATCGCCGGTCTGCGGGCGAGCGGGCTGACCGCGGCCGACTTCCGGTCGCGCGTGATCTACCTCGCGCCCGAGGACCCGAGCTGCCTGGTGCCGTACGCGGCACTGTGCGGCTTCGCCGGCCGTCGCGTCGACGCCTACGCCGGCGGCACCGTCCTGGAGTTCTCGCGGCTGGACCCGCAGGGAGAGGCCTTCCCCGACGCGGGCCGGCCCCCCGGGTACCTGGAATGGGGCCAGGTCGGCGGCGAGGAGGGGCCCGTCCCCACCGTGCAGGTCGGCTCCGGCGCCCAGCGGCTCGTCACCCCGGAGGCCGCCACCGTGATCCGGTACGCGGCGCGGCTGCGCATGGTCCCGCCGCCCTCGGCCCGGGACGCGCTCGCCACGTTCGTGCTCGTCGCGGCGCTGCGGCGGCGGGCCGACGACCGGTTCCCCTACCTGTCGACCGGGAACGAGCCCGCCCCCGTCACCAAGGACGACCCGACCCAGGGCATCGACCTGGAGAAGCTGCGGCGCGAGGCGGCCAAGTACCGCCAGGAGCTGCGGGCCGGGCGCCGCGGCGCCGACATGGTGCCGCCCGTCCCCGTCTCGCCGCACAACAAGCGGATCGCCGAGGCCAAGTCGGTGGACGTCCGGACGGTGCTGACGCGCCTCGGCTCGTCCTCCGACGACGGGAACCTGTGGCACTGCCCGCGCCCGAACAGGCACAGCAACGGCGACCGGAACCCCTCGATGAAGGTCTACGGGGACAACCGCACCAGGTGCCACCGCTGCGACGCCGAGAAGGTCGGTCCGATCCGGCTGGTCATCGACGTCCTCGGGGTCACTCCGGACGAGGCCGCCAGTTTCATCCTGGACTCCGACCGCGTCGTGGACATGCGTCCAGCCTGAGCCGTCCCTGGCGGCCGGGGCCGCCGGGCAGGGGGAACCGATGGCCGATTCGCAGGGCCGCGCGGACGTGGTGCTGCTGACCGTGGATGGAGTGCAGGTGGGCCACGTTCACCGCAGTGTCCTCGATCGGGTCGCCGAGATCGCGGGTCGGCTGGGCTGCCGCGACGCCGTCGCGCTGGCCTGCCCGCCGGTCACGTTCGACTCCTCGCGCGTCCCCAGGCTGCGGCGCGACCTGGAGCAGGTCATCGCCTACGCCGAGGCGGCGCGGCAGACCGGCTGGGTTTTAGGCGACCTGGCCGTCGCCCCCGGTGATCAGGCGGTGCCGGTGATGGACACCGCGCAGGGCAGGATCTGGGCCCACCCCGTCCGCGGCTTCGAGCTGCACGGAGAGGCCGGGGTGTGCCGGGTCACCGAACTGGCCGAGATGCCGGGGACCCCGCAGCGCACCCCGCTGGCCCGTCTCATCGCGCCGCTGGCCGACGCCGCGGCGCGGGCGCGGGTGCTGGAGATAGGCGACGGCAAGCACGAGCGCGCCGTGCGCCTGGGCTGACAGGCGAAGGGGGGGCGGGGCGGGCGGGGGGGGGGGGGGGTGGTGGCCTACACTCGGGGGGGGGGGTGTTTCTTCCGGCTCACGGCGCCCCGCGCGGCCGCGGCGACCGGCGGGGTCCGCGCGCTGGTGCGCGAGCCCCGGCGTGCCCGGCCGGGCGCGACACCGGACCGGGCGGGGATGGTGCTCGCGCCGCTCACCCTCGGCGGCCTGGTCTGGACGGTCATCGCCGCGGGCCACGGCCACCGGGACGGCGCCGCCGCCACCGCCGTGTTCACGCTGGCCGCCGGGACCGCGTTCGTATTGGCCGAGCGGCGCGCGGCCGCGCCGATGGTCCCGGGCGGGCTGCTGCGGGCCCCGGCATTCCTCGGCGCCGGCGGCATCGCGCTCATCATGAACCTGGTCACCAACGGGGTGCTGTTCGTGGCGACGCTGCGGCTCCAGCAGGCCGGGCACCGCTCCGCGCTGGTCGCCGGGGCGATGCTGCTGCCGATGGCCGTGCCGCTGGCGGTGCTGGCCCCGGTGAGCGGGCGCCTCACCGCCCGGTTCGGACCGCGGGTGCCGCTCGCCGCGGGCACCGCCGTGGCCGCGGCCGGATCCCTGTCGCTGCTCGGCGCCGGTCCCGGCGGCGGCTACGCGGCGCTGCTCCCGGCGCTGCTCGGCATCGGGATCGGGGACGGCCTGATCGTCACCGCGGTGGTCGCCGCCGCGATGCGCGCCGTCCCCCCGGCGCACGCCGGGCTGGCCGGCGGGTTCAACAACACCGCCCGGCAGGTCGGTACGGCGCTCGGCGTCGCCGTCTACGGGGCGGTCGCCGGTCCGGCGCTCCACCCGGAGTCCGCCGCCGGCCTGCACGCGCTGGCCTGGGCGAGTGTGGCGCTGTGGCTGTCCGCGCTGGCCCTCGTCCGCGTCGTCCCTGCCCGCCGGCGGACCGAAAACCGGTTGGCAGGACCGGCGGTCCGGCCCTAGAACGGTCGCATGCTGCACAAGTACCCCCGGACCCGGCACATCGCGGGCTCCCGGCTCCAACCGGGCGACCACGACCTGGCCGCCGTGCCGTTCCGGGCGATCGCCGGGCGGTACCTGGTGGTGGAGGAGAAGCTCGACGGAGCCAACGCCGGCATCAGCTTCTCCTCCGGCGGCGAGCTGCGGCTGCAGAGCCGCGGCCACTTCCTGACGGGCGGGCCGCGCGAGCGCCAGTTCGGGCCGCTGAAGGCGTGGGCGGCGTCGGTCCAGCACGTCCTCCGCGAGCGCTTGCAGGACCGGTACGTCCTGTACGGGGAATGGCTGTACGCCAAGCACACGGTCTTCTACGACGCGCTCCCCCACTACTTCTGCGAGTTCGACGTCCTCGACCAGACCGACGGGACGTTCCTGTCGACCGAGCGGCGCCGCGAGCTGCTCGCCGGGACGCCGGTGGTGTCGGTGCCCGTCCTGCACGAGGGCCCGCTGCCGGACGTGGCCGCGCTGACGAGACTGGCCGGCCCCTCCACCTGCCGCACCCCGCAGTGGCGGGACGCGCTGCGCGCGGCGGCCGAGGCCGGCGGCGCCGACCCCGCCCGCGTCGTCGAGGAGACCGACGCCTCCGAGGAGATGGAGGGCCTCTACATCAAGGTAGAGGAGGGCGGGAAGACGGTCGACCGCTACAAGTGGGTCCGGCCGAGCTTCCTGACCGCGATCCTCGATTCGGGCACCCACTGGCAGGAGCGGCCGATCGTCGCCAACGGCCTGGCCGACCCGGAGGTGCTGTATGCAGGTGTTTGAGGAGCTGTGCCCGGTACCGCCGCACTGGACCGTCCCGTGGGAGCGGATCCGGGACGCCTTCGGCTGGGTGCGCGACATGGCGGGCGTCCCCCAGGACGCCGTCTACCACGGGGAAGGCGACGTCGAGACCCACACCCGGATGGCGTGCGAAGCGCTGGCGGCGCTGCCCCAGTGGCGCGCCCGCCCGCCGCGGGAGCGGGTCCGCCTGTTCACCGCCGTGCTGATGCACGACATCGCCAAGCCGTACTGCACCGCCCTGGACGACGACGGGCGCATCACCGCGCGGGGCCACTCGCGCCGCGGCGACCTGATGGTGCGGCGCATCCTGTGGGAACTGGGCGCGCCGGTCGCCTGGCGCGAGCACGTGGCGGCGCTGATCCGCCACCACCAGGTGCCGTTCTGGGCCCTGGAGCGCCCCGACCTGCGGCAGATCGCGTTCCGCGTCAGCCTGCTGGCCCGCAACGACGACCTGGTCCTGCTGGCGTCCGCCGACATCCTCGGCCGGATCTGCCCCGACACCGAGGAGCTCCTGGAGAACGTCGCCCTGTACGGGGAGTACTGCGCCGAGCAGGACTGCCTGGACCGGCCGCGCGCGTTCCCCTCCGACCACGCGCGGTTCTGGTTCTTCCGCAAGCCCGACCGCGACCCGGGCTACGCCGCCTACGACGACACGCGCTGCACCGTGACCGTCCTGTCGGGGCTCCCGGGCGTCGGCAAGGACCACTGGATCGCCGCGCACCGACCGGACGTGCCCGTGGTCAGCCTCGACCGGCTCCGCGCCGAGATGGGCGTCGACCCGGCCGGCGACCAGCGCGCCGTGGCGGCCGCCGCCCATGAGCAGGCCCGCGACCACCTGCGCGCCGGGCGGTCGTTCGTGTGGAACGCCACCAACGTGTCCCGCCAGCAGCGCGAGCTGTGCACCGGCCTCGTCGCCGGGTACCGGGGCCGGGTCGAGGTCGTCGCGCTGGAGGCGCCGCCGCGGGTCCTGCGGGACCGCAACCGGGCGCGCCCCTCGCCCGTCCCGGACGCGGTGATCGACCGGCTCGTGCGCCGGTGGGAGACCCCGGACCCGACCGAGGCGCACCGGGTCGACTGGCTCAGCACGGCCTGAGCCGCCCGGCCCGGCCGGCCGCGCCCGGTCACCGCGCGTCCGGCTACCGCCACGTTTAGCCCATGCGCACGGGGAACGCCCTTTTCCAGGTTTCGAAACATGGAGGGGGCCTGGAGGCATGAGCATCGTGCGGCAGCAACACGGCGGCGACGGCCAGGCCGGGACGACGGGCGTGCACCGGCAGGACGTCGGGCGCGCACCGGAGTTCCGGGCCGAGCACCACGAGGCGGGCACGGGCGAGCTGGTCCGGCAGGCCGCCCAGCAGGTCTCGGACCTGATGCGGGCCGAGATGCGTCTGGCCGTCGCCGAGCTGAAGGACAAGGGCCGCCACGCCGGCACCGGCGCCGGCCTGTTCGGCGGTGCCGGGCTGGTGGCGCTCTACGGAGTGGGGGTTCTGCTCGCGGCGGTGGTGGCCGCGATCGCGGTGGCGCTGCCGGTGTGGGCGGCCGCCCTGATCGTCGGCGCGGTGCTGCTGGCGGTGGCGGGCGTGCTGGCGCTGATGGGCCGGGCGCAGACCAGGCGGGCCACCCCGGCCAAGCCCGAGCAGGCCATGGACGAGGCCAAGCTGGCCGTGGCCGAACTGAAGGAGAGGGCGACGCACCGATGACGATGCAGGGCAAGCACGGCGCCGAGGCGGGCACCGAGGAACTGCGTCAGGAGGTCGACCGGGCCCGGCACGAGCTCGGTGAGACGGTGGAGCAGCTCGCGGCCAAGGCCGACGTGAAGGCCATGGCCCGGGAGAAGGTCGGCCAGGCCCGCGAGAGGGCGCGCGACACGGCGGCGTCCGCGTGGGAGGCCGCGAGTTCGGAGGAGGGCAAGGCGAGGGCGCGCCAGGGCGGTGTCGTCATCGCGTCGGCCGGGGCGGTCGCGCTCGGCGCGGTCTGGCTGCGCCGCCGCACGTCGCGGACCAGGCCCCGGCTGCGGCTGGGACACGGCCGCAAGGCGCCGGTGCAGGTGCGGATGCGCACCGGCCAGAAGCGCGCCGTCACGATACGCCGCACCGGCCGGTGAGGACACACACATGAGCAAACGGCCCGAAGCGCCCACCGACCTGCCGGCACGGTCGTGGTGGCAGACGCTCAAGCGCACCCTCGGCGAGTTCCAGAAGGACAACCTCTCCGACCTGGCCGCCGCGCTCACCTACTACTCCGTCTTGTCGATCTTCCCGGCGATCCTGGTGGTGGTGTCGGTGGTGGGCCTGGCCGGCCAGTCGGCCACCGACAGCCTGGTCCAGAACGTCGGGAGCCTGGCGCCGGGCGCCGTCCGGGACCTGCTCGTCAGCTCGATCAGGCAGCTCCAGGGCGGCGCCGGAGGAGCGGGCGTCGTCGCGGTGCTGAGCCTCGCGGCCGCCGTGTGGTCGGCGTCGGGCTACGTCGGGGCGTTCATGCGCGCCTCCAACGCCGTCTACGACGTCCCCGAGGGCCGGCCGTTCTGGAAGACGGTGCCGCTGCGCATCGGGGTCACGCTGCTGACGCTGGTGCTGCTGTCGGCGTCGGTGATCGCGGTGGTGGTGTCCGGGCCGCTGGCGCAGAAGGCCGGCGACATGCTCGGGGTCGGCTCCCAGGCGATCACCATCTGGAGCATCGCCAAGTGGCCGATCCTGGTGATCGTGGTCGGCTTCCTGTTCTCGCTGCTGTACTGGGCCTCCCCCAACGCCAAGCGCGGTTTCCGCTGGGTCACGCCGGGCAGCGCGGTGGCGATCCTTCTGTGGCTGGTGGCCTCCGGGCTGTTCGCGGTGTACGTGGCGAACTTCGCCTCCTACAACAAGACCTACGGCAGCCTCGCCGCGATCATCATCTTCCTGGTGTGGCTGTGGATCACGAACCTGGCGATCCTGCTGGGCGCCGAGCTGGACGCCGAACTCGAACGCAGCCGCGCGATCGCCGGCGGGCAGCCCCCCAAGGAGGAGCCCTACGTGGAGTTCCGCGACACCCGCGCGTTCGACGAGGAGGAGCGCCGCGAGAACGGCGTCGAGGACGGCGCCCAGGACGGTGCTCAGGACCAGCACGGGGCGCACCGGCTGTAGGCGCGGGACGGCGGGACGGGCCCGCGTTACCGGGGAATTACGGGTCGCACAAGACCGAATCCCCTGAATAGGATCATCGCATGCTCCGTCCCGCCTACCCGATCGAGACAGAGCGGCTGACCCTGCGGCCGTTCCGCGAGACCGACCTGGAGGGCCTGTACGCCTACCAGTCCCTGCCCGAGGTCGCGCGCTTCCTGTACTGGGAACCCCGCTCCCTGGAGGAGTCGCGGTCGTTCCTGAAGCAGAAGATGAGCGCCTCCACCGTGGAGAAGGAGGGCGCCTGGCTGGTCCTGGCGGTGGAGTGGCGCGAGACCGGCGAGCTGATCGGCGAGGTCAACCTCCAGTGGCGCAGCCGCGAGCACCGGCAGGGCGAGATCGGCTACATCTTCAACCCCGCCTACCACGGCAAGGGGTTCGCCACCGAGGCCGCCGAGGTGGTGCTGCGGCTCGGCTTCGAGGGGCTCGACCTGCACCGCGTCTGCGGGCGGCTGGACGGCCGCAACGCCGCGTCCGCCCGCGTTCTGGAGCGCCTCGGGATGCGCCGCGAGGCGCACCTGGTGCAGAACGAGATCGTCAAGGGCGAGTGGAGCGACGAGGTCGTCTACGCGATGCTCCGCCACGAGTGGGACGCCCGCGCCGGCAGGTCCTGACCGTCCCCGCCGGGGCCGCGGTCACCGCCCGGCCTGCTCCCGCAGCGACCGGGCCAGGTCGCGGACGTGGCCGCGCAGCTCCTCGGGCCGCCGGATGACGAACGGGAAGCCCACCCCCGCCAGCATGCGCGCCATCCCGTCCAGGCGTTCGGCGCGCGTGGTCATCACCACTCCCCCGGCGTCCTCGGTCAGCGTCGCCGTCGTGGCGGGGATCCGGCGCCGCGCCTCGCCGAGGGTGGTCTCCAGCAGCACCTCGACCTCGTGGGCATAGGGCACGCGCGCCAGTGACCGCGTGACGTGCTGGACCGGGTCGAGGTCCTCGGGGGGCTCGAAGCGGGCGGTGCCGGGCTCGGCGGCGGCGACGCGGTCGACGCGGAACGTGCGGATCTCCCCGCTGCGGTGGTCGTGGCCCGTGACGTACCAGCGTCCGGAGTGGAAGACCAGGCCGTAGGGGTCCAGGTCGCGCTCGGTCTCGGCGCCCTGCCAGGACCGGTAGCGCATCCGGACGCGGCGCTTCTCCCGCGCCGCCGCCGCGAGGGTCAGGACGGCGCCGGTGTCGGGCGCGGCGGAGTCCCGGGCGGCGAGGGTGAACCCGAGCGTGTCCCGCAGCGCCTGGACGCGGTCGCGCAGGGCCGCGGGCAGGACGCGCTGCACCTTGGCGAGCGCGCTCTCGGTGGCCTGCCCGGGCAGTCCCACCCGCCGCCCGGCCAGCAGCCCCAGCACCACGGCGGTGGCCTCGTCGTCGGTGAGCATGAGCGGCGGCAGCTTGTAGCCGGGCATGAGCCGGTAGCCGCCGTACCGGCCGCGCTCGGCGACGACCGGGACGCCGAGATCCTCCAGGCGGGCGGCGTAGCGGCGGACGGTCCGCTCGTCCACGCCGAGCCGCCGCGCCAGTTCCGTCCCGCTCATGCGGGGGTTGGCCTGCAGCAGCTCCAGCATGGCCAGGACGCGGGTCGTCGGATGGGACGGCGCGGGATGCGGCACGGGTCACTCGCTTAATCCGGGCGGATCTTGTCCGGTATCGACCCTAGCGTGGGAGCACATCCACCGAGAGGACGGCTGAACATGGCAGCTGGCAAGGCGACGTTCGTACTGGTCCCGGGGCACTGGCTCGGCGCCTGGGCATGGGACGAGGTGGCGGCGGACCTGCGGGCCGCGGGCCACGAGGTGCGCGCGGTGACGCCGGCCGGGCAGGCCGAGCGGGCGGCCGAAGCCGCGCCCGGGACCGACGTCCGCGGGCAGGTCGACGACCTGGTGCGGCTCATCGAGGACGACGACCTGACCGGAGTCGTGCTCGTCGCGCACAGCGGCGCGAACATGGCGGTCACCGGTGCCGCCGACCGGATCCCCGAGCGCATCGCCCGGATCGTCTACGTCGACACCGGCCCCATGCCGTCCGGCCTGGCCGGCATCGACTTCCACGACCCCGCCTCGCGCGCGGAACTGGAGAAGGCCGTCGCCGAGCGCGGCGACGGCTGGAAGCTCCCGGTGCCGGCGTTCGACCCGGACCAGGATCCGGCCAACCTCGCGGGCCTGACCGCCGAGCACCTGGCCGCGATGCGCGAGCGCGGGACGCCCCAGCCGTTCGGCACCGTGACGGAGGCGCTCACCCGCCCCGACCCGGTGCCGGCCATGCCCCGCACGCTCATCGCCTCCACGATCCCGCTGGCCGCGGTCAAGCAGATGGGCGAGAGCGGCCACCCGGTCTTCTCGATGATGACCGGGCCCGGCTGGACCTACCACGAGCTGCCGACCGGGCACTGGCCGATGTTCTCCCGGCCCGGCGATCTGGCCGCGCTGCTGGCCGGGGCCGCCGCCGACGGGGCCTGAATCACTCACTTCTCCACAGCCGCGCCGAGAAATCTTGTAACCCGTCCGCGTAGATCATTTCGGCTGGGGCGAGGACACTCTGCGGAAGTCGCGCGGCCGCGGGGGTCGGGCCTGATCCGCGAGGTGAGCCTTGCACACGACACCGACCGTCCGCCGCCGACCGCACCGGGTGGCCTGGCGGCGCTCGCTGGCCTCCGGGGCGATCACGGTCGTCCTGGCGGCCGGCCTCGGCGCGGTCGGCACCGGTCCCGCCCAGGCGCTCGCGGGGCCGGTCCGGGCGGACGACGGGGCCCGCATCACCGCGGAGAAGAAGATCGCCTCCCACGAGGTCGACATCGCCATCGACTCCCCCGCCCTGGGCAAGGCGGTCAAGACCCGCATCCTGCTGCCGAAGAACTGGACGCGGAACTCGACGGCGACGTGGCCGGTGCTGTACGCCTACCACGGCGGCCAGGACGACTACACCTCCTGGACGCGCAACACCGACATCGAGGCGTGGGCGGCCAAGTACAACGTCATCGTCGTCATGCCGGAGGGCGACAACGGCTCCTACACCGACTGGTACAACTACGGCAAGGGCGGGACGCCCAAGTGGGAGACCTTCCACACCGCCGAGGTGCGCCAGCTGATGGAGCGCAACTACCACGCGGGCGCGCTGCGCGCGGTGATCGGCAACTCCTCGGGCGGCGCCGGCGCGATGTCCTACGCGGCCCGGCACCCGGGGATGTTCAAGTACGCGGCGTCGCTGAGCGGGATCCTGTCGATGCGCTCGATCGGGATGCCGGCGCTGCTGATGTTCACCAACGCGGGCAACGGCCAGGACCCGTTCGCGATCTGGGGCGTCCCGTGGTCCGACGACGCCAACTGGGCGGCGCACGACCCGTACTCGCTGGCGCCCAAGCTGCGCGGCACGGGCCTGTTCTTCTCCGCGGGCACGACCGGGCGCCCCGGCCCCGGCGACCCCGACGTGGCGCCGTGGGACATCGGCCTGCTCAGCGAGATCGCGGTCGGCGCGAACAACCGGGACTTCCAGAAGCGCCTGGACCAGCTGAACATCCCCTACACCGCCCACATCTACGGCGACGGCCGGCACAACTGGCCGGCGTGGGTGCGTGAGGCGAGCGCGGTGTGGCCGACGCTGATGAAGTCGATCGGCGCGCGCAAGGTGTGACGCGGGCGCCCCTTGGAACGAACCCGGCCCGGTTCCGGTGCGGCTGCGGCTGCCGCCTCGGGACCGGGCCGCCGCGCGTGCGGCCCGGTCCGGCGGGTCAGTAGCCCAGGCCGTGCCCGAACGGGTACAGGACGGTGCCCGGCTCGTCGCTGGCTGGGATGGCGACGGGCAGCCGCCCGCGCGGGTCCAGCTCGCCGAACAGGACCTTGGCGGCCGACCGGAGCGCCTCGGCGGTGTAGGAGTAGGTCGCCAGGTAGGTGGTCGCCTCGGGGAACCAGGCGATGTCGTAGGGGTCGCGGACGGCGACGACGACGACCGGTCTGCCGGTGGCGACGAGCGCCTTGACGAGGTTCGTCTGCCCGGGCCCGTTGTGGCCGGTCTCCTGCTTGACGTCCCAGGCGCGGTTGGTGACGGCGACGACCAGGTCCTGGTCCCGGGCGGCGGCCACGGCCTCGTCGATCTGGGCCTGGCCGGGGCTGATGCCGGTCTGCCGGATGGTGGTGACGGCGCCGCGGCGGGCGATCTCGGTGCCGAGGGAGGCGGTGGTGGACACGCCCCATCCGGTGACCAGGACCTTGCGTCCGCCGGGGCGCAGGGGCAGGATCCCGGCGCCGTTCTTGACCAGGGTGGTGGTGCGGTCGGCGGCGCGCTGCGCGGCGGCCAGGTGCTCGGAGGTCCCGACGACCTTGTCGATCTTCGACTCGTCGGCGTAGGGGTCGCGGAACAGGCCGCGCCGCTGCTTGAGCTCCAGCACCCGGTAGACCGACTCGTCGATGCGCTTCTCGGTCAGCTCGCCGGACTTGACGGCGTTGACGACGGCGGCGAGCTGGCGGGGGAACACGCCGTTGCCCTGCGCGTCGGCGGGCGGCTTCAACAGGACGTCCACGCCGGCCTTCAGGGCCAGGACGGGGATGTTCTCGTCGCCGTACTTGTTGCGGACGCCCTGCATGTCGAGGGCGTCGGTCACGACGACGCCGCGGTAGTGGAGGCGGTCGCGCAGGATGCCGGTGAGGATGGGCCGCGAGAGGGTGGCGGGGTCGCCGGAGGGGTCCAGCGACGGCACCACGATGTGCGCGGTCATGATGGAGTCGACGCGCTGCTTGATCGCGGCGCGGAACGGGGGCAGGTCGAGCCGCTCCCATTCGGCGCGCGTGTGGTCGATGTGCGGGACGCCGGTGTGGCTGTCGGTGGTGGTGTCGCCGTGCCCGGGGAAGTGCTTGACGGTCGGGGTGACTCCCCCGGCCCGGTAGCCGCCGATCTGCGCGGTCACCATGTCCGACACCAGGGCGGGGTCGGAGCCGAAGGACCGGACGCCGATGACGGGGTTGGCCGGGTTGACGTTGACGTCGGCGTCGGGCGCGTAGTCCTGGTTGACGCCGATGGCGCGCAGTTCGCTTCCGGTGATGCGGGCGAGCGCGCGGGCGTCGCCGGTGCTGCGCCCGGCTGCCAGGGCCATGCTGCCGGGCGACTGCGTCGCGGGGGGCTGGACGCGCGCGACGATGCCGCCCTCCTGGTCGATGGCGATCGTGGCGGGGACGCGCAGGGGCTGCGCCGCCGCGGCGCGCTGGATGCCGTTGGAGAACGCGGCGAGCTGCTTCGGGTCGGTGACGTTGTCGCCGTAGTAGATGAAGCCGCCGGGGTGGTAGCGGGCGACGACCTGCGCGGCGTTGTCGACGCCGTACAGCCTGCGGTTGGCGGCGACGTCGGCCGGTTCGGTCGTGGTGGCGCTCTTGCCGTAGACCTGCAGGACGAACAGCTGCGCGGCCTTGTCCTCCAGCGACATCGACCGCAGGATCCGCAGCAGCCGCGGATCCTTGCCGGCGTGCGGCGCGGCCTGCGCGGCGGACGCGTCCACGCCGCCGAGGCCGGTCACCGCGACGGCTCCGGCCGCGAGGCCGGCGAGCCACCGGCGGCGGCGCGTGCGGGGACGGTACATGACGGCTCCCTCCCGCCCCCGAGCTGGCTGATGATCAAGGTTCCTCCCGGCACGGTAACCGCGGCGGGCGGCTCCCGTCCACGGCAATGCTCGACGATCCGCCCAGGACGCGTCCCCGATCCGGTAAAGCGTCAGCGCCGCAGCCACCGCCACCAGCGGCCGGGGGGCGCGTCCGGCCTGGTCAGGGGATGCTCCTCCACCTCGTAGCGGCGCACGTACGCGCCGGCGAACGCCTGGAGGCTGGCGCCGAGCGGGATCGCCAGCAGCACCCCGATGGGCCCGGCGACGGCGGCGCCGGCCAGGATGAGCCCGAACGCCACCGCCGGGTGCATGTCGAGGGTCCGGGCGGTGATGCGCGGCTGCAGCAGGTAGTTCTCGAACTGCTGGTAGGCGATGATGAACAGCAGGAGCCACAGGGCCGTGCTGGGCGACGTGGTCAGGGCGATGAGAACCGGCACGGCGCCGGCCAGGTAGGTGCCGACGGCGGGGATGAACTGCGACACCACGCCCACCCACAGCGCCAGGGCCGCCGCGTAGGGGACGCCCAGCCCGGCCATGGCGGCGTAGTGGGCGATGCCGGAGATGAGGGCGAGCAGCCCCCGGGAGTAGATGTAGCCGCCGGTCTTGTCGACGGCGATCTCCCAGGCGCGCAGGACCTCGCGCTGGCGTCGCGGCGGCAGCAGGGAGCACACCGTCCGGCGGAACCGGGGGCCCTCGGCGGACAGGTAGAAGGTGAACAGCAGGACGCCGAGGGTGTTGAAGAGGACGCCGAACGCGGTCGTGCCGAAGCCCCACACGTTCGCGGCGAGGTCCGACAGGTGCCGCGACAGGGCTTGGGTGACGGTGGGGAGCCGCTGGAAGACGGTGCGCTGCGACAGGTGGGTTCCGAAGGTGGAGTTCACCCATCCGACGAACCGGCGGACGTAGTCGGGGAATCCGCTGATCAGGTGGTTGGCCTGGGCTGCCAGCAGCGATCCGATGCCGCCGAGGAACCCGGCCAGCAGCAGCCCCACGACCGCGAACATCGCCGCGGTGGCCAGGCCGCGGCGCCATCCGCGCGCGGCGAGCCAGTTCACCGCCGGCTCGATCGCGAAGGCCAGGAACAGCGAGATCAGCAGGAGCAGCAGCAGCTCGCGCAGCCGCTCCAGCAGCCACAGGCCCGCCAGGAACGCCAGCACGCTCCCGCCGGCGAGCGCGAACGCCCTGGGCAGCCACGGCGGCATCTGGTGCGACCGCTGCGCGCCGGGCTCGGCGTCGTGCTCGGCGGTGGGGTCGCCGGGAGGGACGGCGCCGGGTCCGTGGGCGGGCGTGGCGCCGGGCGGCTCGCCGGGCGTCTGCGGCATTCCTGCACGTTAACGGCGTCCGGGTGGGCATTCCGGGCGTCCCGCACCGCGGCATGGGCAAGCTTTGCCGGGATTTCAGCCCGCCGCGCCGAGACCCCGCCTCGCTCTGCAGGCGCGGCCGTCATTTTTCGGTGACCGCTGTCAGTTCGGCGAGCAGTTCGCTGGCCTGGACGGCGTCGAGGGCGCCGGTCACGTGGACGCCGATCGTGACGATCTGGTCGGGGTCCCGGTGACCGATCGCGACCGCGGGTTCGAAGCCGAGCCAGGCGGTGGTGCCGCCGGGCAGCGTGCGCGACATCCCGCCGACGATGCCCGCGTCGGCGGGCATGTCGTGCTCCCAGCCGTCGTGCTCCAGGCGCAGCAGCCGCCCGAGCGGGACCTCGGCGCCGTCGAAGCGGGCCAGGCGCCCGGTCCGGCGTTCGTCCTCGGTGAGGGCGTGCAGGGGGCGGTCCAGCTGCGGGAACGGCTGGGCGATCTCGTAGTCGGCGAACACCTGCGCCCAGGCGGCCAGGTCCCGCGCGGCCAGGTCGAGGCGGTGCGCGACGCGGACCCGGGCGGCGCCGTCCAGGACGAGGGCGTCGTCGGCGGAGTCGGCGAGCGTTCCGTCCTCGGCGACCCGGAAGGCCGTGCCGTCGCCGGTGAGCCACACCAGCCGCCGGACGATGTGGCGGAGCAGCGGGTGGTCGGCCAGGAGCCGCTGGAAGTCGGGCGGGGGCCAGGAGCGCCGCTGGACCATGGCGGTCTCCAGCCTGCGCACCTGCCCGGCCGCCACGGCGCGCACGTCCTTGCGCAGCGCCGCGAACCGCTTGTAGGCGGCGGGCGCCAGGTCGGGGTCGTCCTTGGCGCCCGGTCTGGGCAGGGTCTTGCGCGGTCTGCCCGTGTCGTCCAGGACGTAGGGCCGGAGCTGCTCGTCGAAGCCGACGGTGAAGCGGCGGGGCCCGTAGTCCAGGACGAGGGTGCCGGCGGAGTCGAGCCCGAGGTCGGGCACGAGGCGGTCGGCGAGTTCGTCCTGGGTGAGCCCGAGCCCGTCGGCGATCTGGTCGATCTTCTGGCGGGCGCGTTCCTTGAGGGTCGTGAACCGCAGTTTCTGGGAGATGCCGTGCAGGTGCATGAGGGCGACGTCGGTGCCGATCTCGGCGAGGACGTCCAGGCCCGCGGCGGCGTTCTTGTGGCGGCTCCGGCCGGGCCACTCCCGGATCAGCGGGGTGAGGCGGCGGGCGGCCTCGTCGCCCCCGAGCAGGCCGAGCTGGGTGAGGGCCCAGCCGTCCCCGGCCGGGTGCCCGGCCGCCTCCCACCGTTCGAACACCGCCCAGGAGAAGGCGGCGAGCGACTCGGGGTCGCAGGCGCTCCGCACCTCGGCGAGGTCGGGGCGCCCGCCGCCGGGGACCTCCAGCGCGAGCGTGAGCAGCAGCGCGCGTGTCGCGGCGGCCGGAAGCGCCCGGTCGCGCCGGACGGTCAGGATCTGCGGCAGCAGCGCCGGGTCGGCCCAGCCGCCGATCGTCGGGCGGCGCGGCGGGACGAGGTCGAGCGGGTCGGCGGTCATCAGGTCGGCGATCGCGGCGGCGGCGCGGTCGCCGTGGACGCGGGCGGCCTCGACGACCGCGTCCGCGCCTTCGTTCCCGGCGATGTGCAGGAGCGCGAGCCGGGCCGCGCGGCGCTTTCGCCCGGCCGGGCCCAGCGCCGCGGGGACGAGCTGCGGGGCGGCGGCGATCCTGTGGCGGGCGAACCAGGCGTGCGCGATGGGCCGCGCCGACTTCAGCCGCAGCGCCCAGTCCGCCATGAGCGCGGCGATCGCCGGGGTGAGGAACGGCAGCAGAACCTCGCCGTCGGAGGCGGGCGCGTCCGCGGCGGCCTTGATCAGCAGCGGGACGGCGTCCAGTTCGTAGCGGGCCGCGATCTGCTTCTTGCGCCAGGTGAGGGGCGGGTCGCCGGCGGCCCACTCGGCGAAGAGGGGCCGCACCAGTTCCTCTGGGCCCTCGGTGAGCAGCTCCAGCGTCTGCCAGCAGGCCAGCCGCCCCGCCTTGTGGTCGAAAATCCTGGCGGCCCACTCGTGCTGGTTCCGCCACTGACCGGACGCGGACCACGACTCGCGTTCGCCGCGCGCCCAGCGGACGGCGTCGATGTCGGGCGGCACCAGACCGTCGATCTCCACGGTGCGGCCTTCGCGGGGGCGGCGGTTCCAGGGCGGGTCGGCCAGGCACGCGGGCAGCTCCCGCGCCGGCGCGTCGGGGACGCGCGCCCGGCGCGCTTCGCCCTCGTCCAGCTCGGGGTGGGTGAGCAGGTACTCCTCCAGCAGTGCGGCGGCGATCTCGGCGGCCTTGCCGGTGCCCGCCGCCGCGCCGCTCAGCAGCCGCGCCGCCCGCGCTGGGAACCGTTGTGCCGCCGCGGCCAGCGCGGGCCTGACGCGGTCCTGGTCGGCGCGCTCAACCAGGGCCTGGAACGCCTCGTCGGTGGGCAGGACCGCCAGCGCCTCGGTGGTGTTCCTGCGAACTTTCGCGTTGGCCGCGGTGTCGTAGGCGTGCGCCAGCAGCGGCGCGAGGGCCGCGCCCACACCGTCCACGGCGGTGGTCACCAGTTCGGCGTTCGCCGCCTGCCACCCCAGGACGCCCAAGCGGGCCAGCTGAGCTGGGGAAGCGACGGAGCACCACATCATCCAGGAGTACATGTGGCCCGGCAGGACGCCGAATTCGGCGAGAGACTCCTCGACCCAGTCTTGGCGGGTGGGCGCGAGGTAGGCGGTGACGGAGCGGAGCAGGACGTTGTCGCGGCACTCCCCCATGCGCGCGACGGCCCGCTCGTACTCGGCGTCATCCGCGGCTGCGAGAACGGCCCGCATCCGGACCAGCGCACCGCGCATCCCCCACCAGTAGCCGTGCTGCTCTTGCGGATCCCGCAGCCGGATCCACGCCTCGGTCCGCTCACCGTTCTCGATCCACCGCCACGTGGGCTCGGCCTTGCTGAGGCCTGTGACGGCGGCGGCGGCGAACGCGGCCCCGCGCTCGGCGCACCACGCGTCCACGAGCCAGGCGTGGGGATTCTCCTGCCAGGGTTCCTTGCGGACGGCGATCTGCCCGGCGACCGCGGCGCCGAGCGGGTCGTCGCGGCCGCTCAGGTACCGCCGGGCCGCCGCGACGAGTGCGGGCTCGCTCTGCGGGGTGCGGAGCACGTCATCGATATCGGCCGACTGCGCGCGGATCTTCTCGGCGAGCGCGTCGCCGGCCGCCGGGTCGAGCTTGAGCGCGGTGCCGGGCGTGCCGCCCCGCCGCGGATGCAGCCTGCGCCGCCACGCCGCCGGAATGACCAACGTGTCCTCGTCCATGGCGCCTCACCGTAGGACCCGGCTCCGACAGGCCGCCGCTCCGACGCCGATCAGGGGGCGAAGGCGCGGAGGGCGGCGTCGACGAGCGCGTCGGCGTACTCGGGGGTGAGCGGCCCCGACCGGTGCAGCCAGCGCTGGGTGAGCGGGGCGTACAGCACCTCCAGCACCAGGTCGAGGTCGGCGTCCGCGCGCAGCTGGCCCGCCCGCTGGGCGCTGCGCAGCCGTTCCTTCTTGGCCTGGTCGAGGGGGTCGGCCAGCTTCTCGCGGTACAGGGCGGCCAGCTCGGGGTCGTCGATGATCTGCGTGTTCAGCGCGCGGAGAGGCGCCTCGAACCGCGGGTCGGCGAACTCGGCGACCGTCGCGCGCATGACGGTCTTCAGATCGGCCTCGATGTCGCCGGTGTCGGGCAGCCGGACGCCCTCCTCCCCCTCGCTCAGCGCGAGGAACCCCTCGAAGATCACCGCGCCCTTGGACGGCCACCAGCGGTAGATGGTCTGCTTGCCGACGCCCGCCCGCGCGGCGATGGCCTCGATCGTCACCTTGGGGTACCCGACTTCGGAGACCAGTTCGCGCGCGGCGGCCAGGACGGCCTGCCGGGACCGCTCGCTGCGCCGTGCGGGATCGGGTGTTCTGGTGCTGGACACGGCCGGGAGTATACCCCAAACGAGACGAGACGGTCCGTCTTGACTAGGAGGCGGACTGCCCCCATACTCGCTAAAGCGAGACGAACCGTCTCGTCTCTTATGATCGAGGAGGGGTGCATGACGACCGCCCGCGCATGGTTCATCACCGGTGCGTCGAGAGGCTTGGGCCGAGCCTTCACCGAGGCGGCGCTCGCCGCCGGGGACCGCGTCGTGGCAGCCGCGCGCGACCTCTCCCCGCTCGACGGCCTGGCCGCCCGCCATCCCGACCGCCTCGTCCTGCTGCCGCTGGACGTCCGCGACCGCGCCGCCGTGCGGACGGTGGTGGACCGGGCGGCGGCGACGTTCGGGCGGCTGGACGTCGTGGTGAACAACGCCGGCGCCATGCTGTTCGGCATGGTGGAGGAGGCCACCGAGGAACAGATCCGCGACCAGTTCGACGTCAACTTCTTCGGCGCGGTCTGGGTGGCCCAGGCCGTGGTGCCGCACCTGCGCAGGCAGGGATCCGGCCACATCCTGCAGGTCACCACGATGGGGACGGGCGGCGGGGTCGCGTCCGCCGGGTTCTACGCGGGGAGCAAGAGCGCGCTCGACTCGCTGAGCCAGGCCCTGGCGATGGAGGTGGCGCCCTTCGGGATCAAGGTGACGATCGTGCAGCCCGGCGGGTACGGCACGGAGCTGTTCACGCGGGGCACCACGGTCACCCGGCCGCTCCCGGAGTACGAGCCGCTGCGCGTCCGGCTGGCCGAGATGTGGGGCGAGGACGCCGGCCCCGACCCGAGCACCGCGGCTCCCGTGGTCATGGAGCTCGCCGGCCTGGACGAGCCGCCGCTGCGGCTGATCGTCGGCTCCGCCTCCTACGACATGGTCCAGCAGATGGACCGGCAACGCGCCGAGGAGTACCGGGCCTGGGAGCACCTCAGCCGCAAGGCCCCGGGCTGACCCGAATCCCCCGCCCGCACCGACCAGAAGGAGGTGGCGCTCTGCGCGCCCCTGCCCAACTCACGCTCGACCAGATCACCAAACGCTACGGGACCCGCGCCGTCCTGGACCGGGCCTCGCTCACCGTCAAGCCCGGCGAGCGGCTCGGTGTGATCGGCGACAACGGGTCCGGCAAGTCCACGCTGCTCAAGCTCATGGCGGGCGTCGAGCGTCCGGACGGCGGCGAGGTCGTGGCCGTCGCTCCCGGCGGGGTCGGCTACCTGCCGCAGTCGCTCGCGCTTCCGCCGGAGGCCACCGTCGCCGACGCCGTCGACCTGGCACTGGCCGACCTGCGCGACCTCGAAGCCCGGATGCGCGCCGCCGAACGCTCGCTCGGCGCGCCAGGCGCGCCCGAGCGGGCCGCCCTGGACGCCTACGCGGGACTGGTGGCGGAGTTCGAGGCGCGGGGCGGCTACGAGGCCGACGTCCGCGTGGAACTCGCGCTGCACGGGCTCGGGCTGCCCGGACTCGACCGGAGCCGCCCGCTGGGCTCGCTCTCCGGCGGCGAGCGCTCCAGGCTCGCCCTCGCCGCCACGCTGGCGTCCTCCCCCGAGCTGCTGCTGCTCGACGAGCCGACCAACGACCTGGACGACCAGGCCACGGCCTGGCTCGAACGGCGCCTGCGCGCCCACCGGGGCACGGTCGTGGCGATCACGCACGACCGCATGTTCCTGGAGCGGGTGACCACCGCCGTCGTGGAGGTGGACGGAGGGCAGGCGCGCCGCTACGGCGACGGGTACGCCGGCTTCCTCGCCGCCAAGGCCGCCGAACGCGCCGCGCAGGCGCGGGCCCACGAGGAATGGAGGACGGAACTGGACCGGCATGCCGCACTGGTGACCGCCAACGCGGGCCGGCTCGCCGCGATCCCGCGCAGGACGGCCAAGGCCGGCATGGGCACCGGCGCCTGGCGGGCGCGCTCGCGCACCCACGGCGCCGCCGGACGCATCCGGCAGTCCCGGCAGCGGCTGCGGTGGCTCGCCGACCACCCCGCGGCGCCGCCGCCCGAGCCGCTGCGCTTCACCGCCGTCCCCGCCGCCCCGAGCGCGGCCGGGGACGAGGTGGTCGCGCTCGACGGCGTGGTGGTGCCGGGACGGCTCCGCCTGGAGTCCCTGACCGTCCGCGCCGGTGAGCGGCTTCTCGTCACCGGCCCGAACGGAGCGGGCAAGACCACCCTGATGCGGGTCATCGCCGGAGAACTGCGCCCGGACGCGGGCGAGGTGCGCAGGAACGGACGGGTCGGGTTCCTCCGGCAGGACGGACCCGTCGGCGCAGGGCACCGGACCGTGCTGCAGGCCTACGCGCACGGACGTCCGGGCACTCCCGACGAGCACGCGGACGCCCTGCTCGCCCTGGGCCTGTTCCGGCCGTCGGACCTGGGCCTTCGCCTCAGGGAGCTGTCCCATGGGCAGCGGCGCCGGGTCGAGCTGGCGCGGCTGGTGAGCGAGCCCCGGGACCTCCTGCTGCTCGACGAGCCGACCAACCACCTGTCGCCCATGCTCACGGAGCAGATGGAGGAGGCGCTGGCCACCTACCAGGGCGCGCTCGTGGTGGTCACGCACGACCGGCGCCTGCGCGCCGCGTTCACCGGCGCCCGCCTCGAACTGGCCGAAGGGCGCCCGGCCTCACCGGTCCGCTAGGCCCTGCCGGACGATCGTGAGCAGACGGCGGACCTGGGCGGGGTCGGAGCAGGAGGTGGCGATGGCGTGGGCCAGCGTCAGCACCTCGGTCACGGCGAGGTCCCCGCGGACCGCGCCCTCCCGCTGCGCCCGCGTCAGGAGCGTCTCCGCGGCTGAGGTCAGGGCGGCGTGCCACCGCGCGAACAGCTCGGTGCGCCGCGCGTCGTCGCCGCCCGCGCCGGCGAAGGCCGGGGCCCGCCCGGTCGCGACCTGGACGGCGAAGGCCTCCAGCCAGGCGTGGAGCGCCTCCCCGGCGTCGGCCTCGGCCGACAGGGCGGCCCCCCGTTCGCACAGGGCGGCGACCTCGTCGGCGTAGACGGCGGCGAGCAGGTCGTCGCGGGTCGGGAAGTGCCGGTAGAGGGTCGCGTTGCCGACGCCCGCACGCTTGGCGATCTCGTCCAGGGGCGCGCCGGGGCCCCGCTCGTCGAACAGCTCCCTGGCGGCCTCGGCGAGCAGCCGCGCGTTGCGCTCGGCGTCGGCGCGGCGCGCCCGGCCGGGGGCGGCGGTCATCGCGGCTCCCTGGTTGTCGAACGGGGACTTCCCCGGTTAGCCTAGCGGGACACTAAACGGGGAAGTCCCCATTTAGTCTCCCGGGCCGAGGAGGAGCGATGGCGTTCACCGCCGACGACCGCACCGAGATCACCGAGTTGATCTCCATGCACGGCCACCTGTGCGACAGCGGGGACCTGGACCGGCTGGAGGAGCTGTTCACCGCCGACGTCGTCTACGACGTGTCCGACTTCGGGCAGGAGCCCCTGCGCGGGGTGGCGGCCTGCGCCGCCGCCGCGCGTGCGCTCGGCGAACTCAACCCCGTCGGGCATCACGTCACCAACATCGTCCTCGCCGAGGCCGCGGGCGGCCGGGTGCACGCGCGCTCCAAGGGGCTCGGTGTCAACGCCGACGGCACCGTCGGCAGCGTGACCTACGAGGACACCGTCGTCCGCACCCGGCACGGCTGGCGGATCAGCCACCGGACGGTCCGCGCGCACCGCACTCCGCTGGGCGGACGCCTGTGACGCGCCGGCGGGCCCGGGCGTAGCTGGCAACGATCTCGCCAGCCGTAGAAGGCCGCCGTCCTTCCACCGTGTGGGCGAAGGTGCGGTTCAGTCCGTGGGAGTCGGCCCCACCCCGATCTCGTTCAGCTTGGCCAAGTCCTCAGGAGCGAGGGAGAGTCCCGCACCGGCGATGTTCTCGCGCAGGTGTGCCGTCGATGACGTGCCGGGGATGAGCAGGATGTTCGGTGATCGCTGCAGCAGCCAGGCCAGTGCGACGGACATCGGTGTCGTCTCCAGTCGGACGGCGACCGCCGAGAGCGCCGTGGACTGGAGCGGGGTGAAGCCTCCGAGGGGGAAGAAGGGCACGTACGCGACGCCGTCGGCGGCGAGCCGGTCGATGAGCGTGTCGTCGTGGCGGTGGGCGAGGTTGTACATGTTCTGCACGCACACGATCGGCGCGATGCCCCGTGCCTCGTCGACCTGCTCCTCGGTGGCGTTGCTGACCCCGAGATGGCGGATCAGTCCCTCCCGCTGGAGTTCGGCGAGCGTTCCGAACGCCTCGGCGAGCGAGCCGGGCCGGGGGCCTTCGGCGTCGCCGAGTCGGAGGTTGACCACGTCGAGCACGTCGAGCCGGAGCGACCTGAGGTTGTCGTGGACCTGGCGGCGCAGATCTTCGGGCCGCCGGGCCGGAGGCCAGCCGCCCTGCTCGTCGCGGGTCGCGCCCACCTTGGTCGCGATGCGCAGCGGCCCGGGATAGGGGTGCAGGGCCTCGCGGATCAGCTCGTTGGTGACCCGCGGCCCGTAGGCGTCGCTGGTGTCGATGTGGGTGATGCCGAGGTCGACCGCTTCACGCAGGACGGCCAGGGCACCCTCGCGATCCGGGGGCGGCCCCATGACCCACGGGCCGGCCAGTTGCATGGCGCCGTAACCGAACCGGGCGACGGCCAGGTCCCCCAAAGTCCAGGTGCCGCCGGGAAGGGAGATGGAGGGTGTGCTCATCTTGATGCCTTTCGTCGTGCACGTGGGGTGGCGTCTGCCGCCTCCTGCATCAGCATTGGAGAGAAGCTCCCTATTGGGAAGTAGGTACTTTGAAGTGCGTAACCCACCCATCGGCGAGAGGGGCGATCGGTGACGACGATGAAGGCGGCCCAGAAGAGGGCTCAGGCCAAGGTGGAGTACAACGCGTTCCTGGCGGGGTGCCCCAGCCGGCAGTTGCTCGACCGAATCTCCGACAAGTGGGTCGTGCTGATCCTGTGTGCGCTGGGCGGCGACAACGGCCCGGGCCAGCCCGACGGAGCACCCGCGGACGCTCCGAAAGCGATGCGTTACTCGGAGATCTCTCGTCTTGTGGCCGGGGTCAGCCAGAAGATGCTGACCCAGACGCTGCGGTCGCTGGAGCGCGATGGTCTGCTCACCCGGACCGTCACGCCGACCGTCCCTGTCACCGTCTCCTACGAGCTGACCGACCTCGGCCTCTCGCTCCACCACATGACACGCGGGCTCAGGGCCTGGGCGCAGACGCACATGACCCAGGTCCTCGCAAACCGCGAGGTCTACGACACCCGCCCCTCCTGAGGCACGCCGTCCGATCCTGCTCTTTGCCGGAACCGCAAGGTTTCGTGCCGAGCGACGGCGCCCCTGCCGAGAATGGCGGCGGGCCCGCCGCGGGTCTGCCGCCCGGCGAAGAAGGAGATCACTGTGCCCAGCACCACGCGCCGCGACACTCCGCCGCCCCGCTCCGGAGGCGGCGAGGCCGAGACCCTGCGCGGGTTCCTCGACTACCTGCGGACCTCGGTCGCCGCGAAGGTCGAGGGCGCGCCCGAGCCGCAGGTGCGGGCGGCCGCGGTGCCCTCGGGCACGAACCTGCTCGGCCTGCTCAACCACCTGACCTTCGTCGAACGGTCGATGTTCCTCGGGGAGGAGGTCGCCGACTGGCAGGCGACGTTCCAGGCCGCGGCCTCGGACGGCGTGGACGAGATCGTGGCCCGCTACCGGGAGGCGGTCGAGCGCGCCAACGAGGTGCTCGACGGCTGCGCCGACCTCGGGGCGCCCCTCCCCCGGCCGGGACGCCCCGGCCCCAGCGTCCGCTGGGCGCTGACCCACATGATCGAGGAGACCGGCCGCCACGCGGGCCACGCCGACATCCTCCGCGAGCAGATCGACGGCGCGACCGGCCGCTGACGCCCCGCCGGCGTCATCGCACCGTGGTTCACAACGCCAGGATCGCGAACAGCACCCCGCCGATGACGTGCGCGGCGACGGTCACCACCAGCGCGACGATGAGCAGGTTCTTGGCCACGGGGTGATCGAACTGGGAGCCGCGCGGGCCGCGCCGGTCGGAGTTCCTCAGGGCCTGCTGCTCCAGCTCGTCGATGGAGGGCAGGAAGGACGGTCGCTTGATGGCCATCGGCCTCTCCTTCAGTGCGCCAGGATGGCGAACAGGACGCCGCCGATGACGTGACCGGCGACGGTCAGCGCCAGCAGGGCGATGAACAGGTACCGCGCGGTGGGGTGCCCGAGCTGTCCGCGCTCGCGCACCGGCGCGAGCTCGGCCTGGCGCTGGGCGATGCGCTCTTCCAGCGGGGCTCGGCGCAACACGACACCTCCATTGCCTACCAACAGTTGGCACACAAACCATTGCGGTACTCTTTATAACCGGTAAGCGCCCCCAAGACATCCCTCGGGAGGACCCGTGGCCAGTGATCTGCGCGACATCGCCAACCCGCTGGCACTGGAGAACCAGGTGTGCTTCGCCCTGGTGGTGGCCTCGCGCACCGTGCTGGCGCACTACCGGCCGATCCTGGAGCCGATGGGGCTGACCCATCCGCAGTACCTGGTGATGCTGGCGCTGTGGGAGCACCGGCAGCTGTCGGTCAAGGAACTCAGCGCCCTGCTCCAGCTCGACCCGGGCACCCTGTCGCCCCTGCTCAAACGGCTGGAGGCCGCCGACCTCATCCGCCGCGAGCGCGACAGCCGCGACGAGCGCCTGCTGGCGGTCACGGTCACCCCCGCCGGGCGGGCCCTGCGGGAGCAGGCCGAGAAGATCCCCGCCACCATCATGGAGCGCCTGGGCATGAGCATGGAGGAGCTGCAGGACCTCCACGGCACCCTGACCCGCGTCATCGCCGCCGCCGGCGCGGAGAACTAGAAGGCCCTCCACTCGGGTCCGTGCGACCGGCCCCGAAGTAGCTCTGCGGGTCGCTCCGGGGCAAGCTGGCTCCCTCTTGCGCGTCAGTCCGGCAGCCAGTGCAGTTCGTGCGCCAGGGTTTTGGCGACGGCACGGATGCGACGGTGTAGTGGCGACTGCTCGCGTGGGAGGACCAGGTGGATCGTCAGGCTGGGCGCGCCCCGCAGCGGTCGCCAGGTGAGACCGGCCGGTTGGACCGTGACCGCGGCTTCTCCGGCAGGGGCGAGGGTGACCCCGTCGCGCAGGTCGCGCTGAGACATGTCGAAAGAGACTGCGGGCGTGTGGAATCGGGGGTGTGGCCGGGTGTCCCGGAACAGCGCGTACAGCTGATCGTGGATCACGGGGTTGGTCGCGCGGTCCGGGAGTCGCAGCGGATACGCGGCCGCGTCGGCGATCTCGATCTCCGGGTGTTCGGCCAGCGGATGGTGCTGCGCCAGCTGGACCCCGACGCGCTCACGCCGCAGCAGGAGCCGGCGCACGCCACGGCCCGGCTGTTCACCGCGGGTGATCCCCGCATCGATGCGGCCGTCGGCGACCGCGGGGGATATCTCCGGTGTCGCCATCGGGACCGCGCCGACCTCGAGTCCGCTGTTGCCGCGAATCAGCCTGTCCACCAGGGCCGGTACCGTCTCGGCCCCGGTGCTGAGGCTGTATCCGATGCGCAGCGTGCCCAGTTCACCGGCCGCCGCGCTCCGGGCGGTGTCCCACGCCCGGTCCAGCGCCGCCAGCGCGGGCGGCGCGGACTCCGCCAAAGCCGCACCGGCCGTGGTCAATACGACGCTACGCGTGTTGCGGACCAGCAGGGCCGTACCGAGTTCCGCCTCCAATCGGCGCATCCGGGCGCTGAGTGCGGGCTGTGCGATACCGATCCGTGCGGCCGCGCGGGTGAAGTTCAACTCCTGCGCCAGCACCAGGAAGTACCGCAGGCTCACCGTATCCGGCGCCACGCACCCTCCCTGCCGATTGATAACGATCCGTTCTGAGTCTATCCCGTACCGGTCTTTCCCTCGACCGCATATCGAGCCCTAACCTGCGCATATGACGATTCAACGGGCCGCAGCACCGGTCGCCGGGATCGATCGATCTGTGTGTCAATTCGAAGTCAGACGTGTCCGGTCGAACATAGGAGGTTTCCATGGCTAAGGGCTACTGGGTCAGTGTCTATCCCGCCATTTCCGACCCTGAGATGCTGGCCGCCTACGACAAGCTGGCCGGTCCGGCCGTCCAGGCTGGGGGCGGGCGGGTCCTGTCCCTCCTCCCGTCCCGTGGCGGTCGAGTCGTCGCCCACGAGGCCGGAATCACGCAACGCGTCGTTCTGATCGAGTTCGACAGCTTTGAACAGGCCGTCGCGGCATACGAAAGCGAGGCATACCAGAAGGCGCTGGCGGCCCTCCCCGACGGCGTCGAGCGCGACTTCCGCATCATCGAAGGCGTCGACTGACCGGCGGGCCCTGCCATCGTTGAGCATCCGTCACCTGATACGCACGCCCCCGGCGGTGCGGTCGTCATCCACTATCCGGGGCAGGACGGCACCGGCTGAGGCAGGACGGTACGCTCCGGGACGAGTTCGGTCGGCCGTGGCGGCTCCGGCTATCGGCGGACGCCGCTCGCGGTTGCCGGTTCGTTGAGTGTCAAAGGGGGGCCGATGTCCTGGCCGGATGTCACGGTGGTTGATGCGTGCGTGCGGCGCGACGGCCGGGGCGGCAGCCCCACGGCCGTCACCGACGACGACCCGGCGGCGACGGACGCGGACCGGCGTGCGGTCGCTGCCGCGGCCGGCGCCTCCCACGCGGCGTTCCTCGGCCCGGGGCGGACGCCGGACGGTGGCTGGCCGGTCCGGTTCTTCACCGCCACCGCCGAACTGTCCGGCTGCGGGCACGGCACCGTTGCCGCGCAGGCCGTCCGGTTGACCCGCACCGCGCTGGGCGAGCTGAACGACCGCCAGCACACCGGCGGGCGCACGTTCGACACCGTCGCGATCCGCCGCCCCGCCGGCATCGAGGTGTGGTTCGACCAGGGCCTCGTCGCGCTGCGTCACCCGGTACCGGACGAGCGCGCCGCGATCGTCGCCGCGCTCGGGCTCACCGCGGACGACCCGCATCCGACCGACGCGCCACGGATCGCCGCGCCCGGCGCACCACGCATGCTGGTACCGGTCCGCGACCGGTCGGTGCTGCTCCGAGTCCGTCCACACCTCGGCAGGCTGGCAGCGGCGTGCCGGCGGTACGGGCTGCTCGGCTGTTTCGTGTACGTACCGCCGGTGGGCGACCGACCGGGTGCGGCGCGGATGTTCGCGCCGGCGATCGGTGTCGACGAGGACGTCGCCAACGCCAACAGCACCGGCTGCCTGGCCGCCCACATGCTCGACGCGACAGGGGCGCAGACGGTCGCGATCGAGGTGGAGCAGGGTGACACACTCGGTCGACCGGCCAGCGTGCTCGCTTCGGCCCGACGCGGGCCGGCGGGCATCATGACCCGGGTCGGCGGGCTAGCGGTGGTCCGCGACGGACACCGAGGCGACGACTAGACCGTCCCGTTCTGCGATCCGCGCATGGGGCTGGGGCTGTCCGCTGCGGTCAAGCGTTGGCACCTGGCGGCGGCCGTCAGCGGAACGCGGCGTCAAAGGCGCGGTTATCCCGTGCAGGTGAATCGTGATTTCGATGGCCTGGTAGGTGGGGTGCTTGGGGCCGCCGCGGGTGAAGCGCCGCAGCATCTGGTGCGCCTCAGTGCTCTTCGGCCGCAGCGCGGTGGCGTACTTGACCATCTGGTCGTCGTGTTGGCGGTCAGGTCCCGGGCGATCGTCTTGTTCGACAGCACCTCATCCAGGCCCGGCCACGCCTCGTCCTCGCCGACACCCGGCCGGTACACATCGAGCTCATGAAGAACGCCGCCGAGATCGGTCAGCTGCTGATCCTTCGCCACGCACGACACTGACCTTTCAATGGACCGCGTGAAGAGAAGCTGTCGTGTCGTCGGCCCGCTGATGGTCGGCATCCCGGAAATTTCCTCGAAGAATTTCGGGAGGCGGTGTCGGATCGGGGCGGGGGTGTTCGTGGCAGGGGTGAGGCCGGCCACGAGGGGCGGCGCCAAGGCGAGGGACAGCGATCATGAAGCTGACGACCATGACTCAGGTCACCGTCGACGGAGTGGTGCAGGGCAACGGCGGCGCGTCGGACGAGGACCGCGGGAACGGGTTCGAGCGCGGCGGCTGGGCCCTGGGGAAGGGCGACGCTGAAACCCACGCGTTGATCAACCGGACCTACCGGCGCGCGGAGGCGTTCCTGTTCGGGCGGCGGACCTACGAGCTGTTCGCGGGCTCGTGGGGGACGCTCACGGTCCAGGACGCCCCTGCCTGGGAGTCCGTCGTGGAGGCGTTGAACACACGGCCCAAGTACGTGGCGTCGACCGGGCTCACGGACCCGGCGTGGTCGGACACGACCGTCCTGTCCGGTGACCTCGCGGCCGCCGTCCGGGAGCTGAAGGCCAAGCCGGGCGGTGAGCTGCAGGTGCACGGCAGCGGCACCCTGACCCGGTGGCTGCTGGAGAACGACCTGGTGGACGAGATGACCCTGATCACCGTCCCGGTGGTCGTCGGCCAGGGAGCGCGGCTGTTCCCGGCCGCGGGGCCCGATCTCGCGCTCGACCTGATCGAGTCGCGCGTCGACTCGAAGGGTGTGACGATCCAGGTCTACCGGCCGGCCGGGCGCCCGCAGTACCCGACGGCCTGAAGTCACCGCCCACCGAACGGCGTCGTCGCGGCGCCACAGGAGATGATCTTCATATGCGGTATCTGGTTTCCGTGATCGATGACAAGAGCGATCCCGGCAGCACCGACAGGCAGCCTGCCATCAGCGCGTTCAACGAACGACTGATCGCCGAGGGCCACTGGGTCTTCGCGGGCGGACTCGCGGACACCGACGCGGCCACGGTCGTCGACAACCGGGGCGACGAAGCGGTGTTCAGCGACGGGCCCTTCGTGGAGTCGAAGGAGTACCTCGCCGGGGTCTGGGTGTGGGAGGCCCCCGATCTGGACGTGGCGCTGAAGCTCGCCGCGGAGGCGTCGAGGGTCTGCGACCGGAAGATCGAAGTGCGGCCGTTCCTGTGAGCGACGTCCAGGAGGCGATCACCCGCGCCCACCGCGAGGAGTGGGCGCGGGTGGTCGCCGCCCTGACCAGGCGCTTCGGCGACCTCGACATCGCCGAGGAGGCGGCGGCCGAGGCGTTCGCGACCGCCGTGCAGCGGTGGCCGGCCGACGGCGTGCCTCCCAACCCCGGCGGCTGGCTGACCACCACCGCCTGCCGCAGGGCCATCGACCGGATCCGGCGCGAGAACAAGCGCGACGACAAGCACATGGAGGCTCGGAGGGTGTACGACGACGACCCGCCCGAGCCCGTCGGCGCCATCGACGACGACCGCCTCCGGCTGATCTTCACCTGCTGTCACCCGGCGCTGGCGATGCAGACGCGCGTGGCGCTGACGCTGCGCATGGTCGGCGGCCTGACCGTGCCAGAGATCGCCCGCGCCTTCCTGGTCGCCGACACCGCCCTGGAGCGGCGGATCACACGCGCGAAAGCCAAGATCAAGGCGGCTGGCATCCCCTACAGGGTGCCGTCCGCCGAGGACCTCCCGGCGCGTGTGACCGGTGTGCTCGCCGTCCTGTACCTGGTGTTCAACGAGGGCTACCTGGCGACGGGCCCCGGCGCCGGTCCGGTGCGCCGGGACCTGACCGCCGAGGCGATCCGGCTCACCCGCCTGCTCCGTGCCCTGATGCCGGACGACGGCGAGGTGGCCGGGCTGCTGGCGCTGATGCTGCTCACCGAGGCCCGCCGCACCGCCCGGGTCTCGGCCGGAGGCGAACTGGTCCCCCTGACCGAGCAGGACCGCGGGGCCTGGGACGCGGCGCTGATCGCCGAGGGGCACCGGCTGGTGCGCGAGCGCCTCGCCGCTGCCGCCGCCGGGACGGCTCCGGGCCGCTACCAGATCCTCGCCGCGATCAACGCCGTGCACACCTCCGCCCGCGACGTCCGCGACACCGACTGGTCGCAGGTCCTCGCCCTCTACGACCAGCTCGTCCGCCTCGACGCCTCCCCGGTGATCGCCCTCAACCGGGCCATCGCGGTCGCCGAACTCGACGGCCCGCAGGTGGCGCTGGCAGCCGTCGACCGTCTCGAAAGCAGGCTGGCCCGCTACCACGCCTACCACGCCACCCGCGCCGACCTGCTGCGCCGGCTGCACCGCGGCCGTGAGGCGCGCGAGGCCTACGACAAGGCCATCGAGCTGGCGGGCAACACCGCGGAGACCGCCTACCTGACACGCCGCCGCGACCAACTGCGATAGCGCCCGCGCGCGGCGGCGGCGTCGTGGTCCCGGGAACCTTGAAGGGCTCGCTGTTCACCCTGGACGCCATCCTCACCGTCGACGGCGGGCCGCGTCCACGAATCAGGGGCGGGCGTCGGCGAGGAGGCGTTTTCGTTCGGGGGTGTAGTGCCACCAGGGGCGGGCGGGCTTTCCTTCAGCCTGGTCGACGGCGGACATGACGGTGTCGAGCAGGCAGGGGTCGAGGCGGCGGCCGTGGGCGGCCGACATCCGCTCGTACAGCTCGACGGGGTCCAGGCCCTCCAGTTGGGCGATGGTGGTGATGCCGATGCGGTCGAAGTAGGCGGCGACGGCCGGTCCCACGTTCGCCAGTTCGGACAGTTCGCTGCTCATAAGGCCAACGTAGGCGTGGTGAGGCGGGGCGGTCTTGTAGGAATCGGTCAAGGGACGGCGAGGTCGAGGGCGGTGAGGCGGGCGGGGTCGGCGATCATCTCGTAGCCGGTGACGCGGCCGTCGTGGACGGTGACGGCGAGGGCGAGCAGGAGGCGGCCGTGCGGGGCGACGACGGCGCCGATCGTCCCGTCGACGAGGGCCGGCGCGGCGTACCTGGCGCGGCGGCCGAACAGCTGCATCTCGCGGGCGACCGGGCCGGCGCCGTGCAGGACGGCGGGGCGGCCGGGGGTGAGGGCGGCGTGGTCGGCGCGGCGGACGACGTCGGGGGCCAGCACGGCGAGGAGGGCGTCGAGGTCGCCGCTGCGGGCGGCGGCGAGGAACGCCTCGACGACGCGGTGCTGTTCGGCGCGTTCGGGGGGCGGTGGGGCGGCGGCGCCGCGGACGCGGTGGCGGGCGCGGCTGGCGAGTTTCTTGGCGGCGGCCGGGTTGCGCTCGACGATGGGCGCGATCTGGTCGAAGGGGACGGCGAACACGTCGTGCAGGACGAACGCGACGCGTTCGGCGGGGCCGAGGGTGTCCAGGACGACGAGCATGGCGCGGCCGACCGATTCGATGAGGACGGTCTCGGTTTCGGGGTCGCCGTCCTCGGTCTGGACGGGTGAGTGCCATCCGTAGGGTTCCTCGCGCCGGGAGGTGCGGGCGCGGAGCATGTCGAGGCAGATGCGGGCCACGACGGTGCGCAGCCACGCCTCCAGGTCGTCGATTCCGGCGGGGCCGTGGCGGGTGAGCCGCAGCCACGCCTCCTGGACGGCGTCGTCGGTCTCGACGGTGTTGCCGAGCATCCGGTAGGCGACGGCGCGCAGGGCGGCACGGTGCGCCTCGAAGCGTTCGGCGAGTTGGTCGTGCATCGGTCACCTTTCCGTGCCGTGGTGCGTCTGCTTCGTGGCATCCGAGAAACGACGACGGCCGGGGAGTCAGATGGTCCGACATGACGAGGGTAGCGAGCCGGGCGGGCAGCCGCTGCTGCGGCCGGTGGCGCTGGGGGATCTGGAGCTGCCCAACCGGGTGGTGATGGCCCCGTTGACGCGGTCGCGCGCGTCCGGTCCCGGCCTGGAGCCGACGGACCTGCACGCCGTCTACTACGGGCAGCGCGCCACGGCCGGGCTGATCATCGCGAGGGGGCGTGGGTGGGTGAGCGGGCGGTCGGGTTCCCCGGCGTCCCGGGCATCTACGGGGAGCGGCAGGTGGAGGCGTGGCGCCGCGTCACCGGTCTCGTCCACGCGCTGGGCGGGCGGATCGTGCTGCAGTTGTGGCATACCGGCGCCCATTCCCATCCCGACCACCGGGGCGGGGCGCGGCCCGCGGGGCCGTCGGCGGTCGATCCGGGCGAGGTGTGCTGGACGGCGGCGGGCCCCAGGGCGACGGTCACGCCCCGGGAGATGACGCGCGCGGAGATCGAGGAGACGGTCGCCGCGTACGGCGCGGCGTCCGAGCGAGCGCGGCGGGCGGGGTTCGACGGGGTGGAGGTCGCCGCGAACGGCACGTTCCTGCTCGCGCAGTTCCTGAACCCGCGCCTGAACCGCCGCGCCGACGCCTACGGCGCGGACCGGGGCCGCCTTCTTCTGGAAGTCGTGGACGCGGTGACGGCTGCGTGGGAGGGGCGCCGCGCCGGGGTCCGGCTGTCGCCGTGGTGGAGCGTGCGCGACACCTCGGCCCAGGCGCGCCACGCCGACTACCCCTACACCGCGGGCGAGGCGACGCTCGCCGCCTACGACGCCCTCGTGGCGGAGCTGAGCACCCGTCCCCTGGCCTACCTGCATCTGCGCGGGCGGGCCCTGCCCGGGCCGGGCGCGGTGCCGGACCTGGACGAGTTCGCCCGCTACCGCAAGCTGTTCGACGGTGCGCTGGTCACCAATCACGGTTTCGGGCGAGAGTCGGGGAACGCGGTGGTCGAGGCGGGGATCGCCGACGCGGTGTCGTTCGGGCGGCCGTTCATCGCCAACCCGGATCTGGTCGCCCGGTTCGCGCTGGGCCTCGCCGTGGCGGGCGGCGACGAGGCCACCCACTACGGCGGAGGCGCGCGGGGGTATGTCGACTATCCGGTGTGGGCGGGGTCCTAGGCGCCGGCCGCGGGGGGCGTGACGAACTCGGGCTGGTCCAGGACGCGCAGCCAGCTGCCGTCGGGCTGGCGCCGGACGACCTGCGCGCGTGCGCCGGCCCCGTCCTTGGGCGGGGTGGAGGTGAGGGCGAGGTCGCCGCTGATCAGGGTGGGCAGCGGCTCCTCGGGCGTGAAACGGGGGCGGCCGGCCAGGACCTTCTCCCACAGTTCGCGGATGGCCTGGCGTCCCACGGTCTGGGAGCCGGGCGGGTAGGCCATCACCGCGTCCTCCTCGTAGAGGGCGGCGACGCCGGCCGCGTCGCCGGCGTTGGAGCGTTCGACGAACAGTCGGGTGAGGTCTTCCGGCCGCATGGCCTTCTCGTACTGCGTCATGGCTTCCCCCAGGTCGTTGGTGTTGTCACCTCTCATCGTGGTCGCCTCGGGCCGAGAAGTCCAAGAGATGGTTCTTCTGGTTTCCAGAAGCGTTGGTTATGCAGGCTGGAAGAGTTCGACGAGGTTTCCGGCGGGGTCGGCGATCAGGATCTGGCGGCCGCCGGGGCCGGTGACGAGGTCGCTGCGGAAGGTCAGGCCCGCGCGGCGCAGCCGGGAGATCTCGGCGTCCAGGTCGTCGACGGTCAGGTGGATGCGGTTCCCTCCGGCGACGGCGGCGTCCGCGGGTGTGGCGCGGGCGCCGGAGCTGGCGGGTCCCGACAGCAGGAGGCGCAGCGGGCCGCGCACGACGTCGGCGAACGCGGGCGCCGCGTCGTGGTTGAGGGTGAAGCCGAGGTGGGCGGTGTAGAAGTCGACGGCTGCCTGGACGTCGTCGACGAGGTAGCGGACGCCTGCGTGCGTCTCGTGTCCGGTCACGGGTGTTCCTCCGTTGTAGGCGTGGGCTGTGATGTCTGGGCGAGGAGGGGCAGCAGGTGGCGCACGCGCGCGTCGAGGTCGGCCGCCACCTGGTGGAAGGCCGCGGGCGTGTCCGGCGCCGTGGCCGGGTCGGGGGTGCTCCAGTGGGCGTGCCGGGCGTGGTCGCCGAAGTCGGGGCAGGCTTCGCGGGCCTTGTCGCACAGGGTGATGACGCGGTCGAAGCGGCGGGGCAGGGCGTCCAGGCGGCGGGGGTGCTGCGCGGAGATGTCGATGCCGTACCGCTCGCGCAGGACCTGGACGGCGCGGGGGTGGATCTCGGTTTTGGGGCGGGTGCCGGCGCTGGCGGCGGTGACGCGGCCGTCGGCGTGGTGGCGTAGGAGGGCTTCGGCGATCGGTGAGCGCGCGCTGTTGCCGGTGCACACGAACAGCACGGCAGGGGCCGCCCGGTCCTGCGGGCCGTCGGGGAGGCGCGGGGTCGCGGGGGCGGGCCGCAGCGCGGGGTGCAGGGCGGCGCCGGCTTCGGCGAGGGCGTCGGCGCAGCGGTCCAGGTCCAGGCGGTAGTAGCTGTCGCGGCCGTCGTGGCTGCTGCGGGCGGCGGTGACGAGGCCGCCGTCGCGCAGCAGGCGCAGGTGGTAGGAGACGAGGTTCTGCGGCGCGGCTGCCAGGTCGGTGAGTTCGCGGACGCGCAGGTCGCCGTCGGCGAGGGCGGTCAGCAGCCGCCAGCGCAGCGGGTGGGCGGCCAGCCGCACGAACGCCGGGGCGGCTTGACTCGGTGACGCCATGCCCGGACGATACATCAAATGAGTTTGATGGAGTAGCGGGCGAGGGGGTGGGCGATGGCGTTGCGGCGCCGGAACCGGGGCGGGCCTTCGGCGGCCGCGTCTGAAACGGGCGCGTCTGAAACGGGCGCGTCTGAAACGGGCGCGTCTGAAACGGGCGCGGCCGGGACGGCGGGGCCTGGGGCGGGCGCGGCGCCCGCGGGGGGTGAGCGGCTGGCGCGGCGGCTGGGCACCGGGGACGCGGTGCTGATCGGGCTCGGGTCGATGGTCGGGGCGGGGGTGTTCGCCGTGTTCGGGCCCGCGGCGCGGGTGGCGGGCACGGGGCTGCTGGTGGGGCTGGTGGTCGCGGCGGTGGTCGCGTACTGCAACGCGGTCGCCTCGGCGCAGCTGGCGGCGGTGTATCCGACGTCCGGCGGCACCTACGTGTACGGCCGCGAGCGGCTGGGCCCGTGGTGGGGGTTCGCTGCGGGCTGGGGTTTCGTGGTGGGCAAGACGGCCTCGTGCGCGGCGATGGCGCTCGCCTTCGCCTCCTACGCGGTGCCGGGTCCGGGGTGGGCGCGCCGCGCGGTCGCGGCGGCTGCCGTGGCGGCGCTGGCGTCGCTGAACTACCGGGGCGTGACCAGGACGGCGCTGCTGACGCGGGTGCTGGTGGTCGCCAGCCTGGCGGCGCTGGCGGTGGTGGTGGCGGGGATCGCCGCGGGCGGGCGGGCGAGCGCGGCGCATCTGGGCGGGTGGGCCGCGGTGGGCGAGGGCGGCGCGTACGGCGTCCTGCAGGCGGCGGGGCTGCTGTTCTTCGCCTTCGCCGGCTATGCCCGCATCGCGACGATGGGTGAGGAGGTGCGCGAGCCGGCCCGCACGATCCCCCGGGCGATCCCGGTCGCGCTGTTCATCGCGGTGGCGGTGTACCTGGTGGTGGGGGTGGCGGCGCTGCTGGCGGCGGGTCCGGAGGTGCTGGCGGACGCGGCCGCGCCGCTGGCGGCGGCGGTCGAGGCGGCGGGGGCGGGGGCGCTGGCGCCGGTGGTGCGGGTGGGCGCGGCGCTGGCGTCGCTGGGCGCGCTGCTGGCGCTGATCGCCGGGATCGGCCGCACGGCGCTGGCGATGGCGCGGCGCCGCGATCTGCCGGGGTGGCTGGCGGCCGTGCATCCCCGGCACCGGGTGCCGCACCACGCCGAGGTCGCCGTGGCGGTCGCGGTGTGCGTGCTGGTGGCGGCCGCGGACCTGCGGGGGGTGATCGGGTTCTCCTCGTTCGGCGTCCTGGTGTACTACGCGGTCGCCAACGCGAGCGCGTTCACGCAGCCGGCGGCCGAACGCCGCTGGCCGCGGGCGCTCAACGTGCTCGGCGGCGCGGGGTGCGTGGTCCTGGTGGCGACGTTGCCGTGGACGTCGGTGCTGGCGGGGGCGGCGATGTTCGCCGTGGGGCTGGGCGGCCGGTGGCTGGTGCTGCGGCGGCGGGGCCCGGGCGCGCCCGGCGGCATACCCGGTGGCGGGTAGGGGGAGGGAGACGCCGCCGCAGGTGAGGTCGGTTCTGGAGCCTTACCTGGACGGAGTGGCGGGACAGGCGGCCGGCGCCTCGTCAGGTCTGCAATCGCCTTGACGATGTCTCGAGCATCGCGCGTTTTCCCGGATTTGGAATCGGGGTTTCGGCCTGACGCGCCCGGCACAGTTCCCGCGGTTCTGATTCAACCGGGCGCCGCGCCCCGGGGGCAACCCCTTTTTCTCAAGGGGGCGCCCCGGGGGCGGGCGGTCAGCGGGCGAACAGGGACGCGTAGACGGTGCGGTCGCCGTCGGTGACGATCTGCCCGGCCAGGTGGGGGCCGGTGACGGTGGACAGCCGCAGGTCGAGGTAGCGCTCCTCCTCGTGGAGTTCGACGGGGCCGGTGGGGAGGTCGGCGAGCCAGCCGCCGATCTCGGTGAGGCGGGCGGAGCGGTCGCGTTCCAGGGCGGCGCGGAGCCCGGCGAGCCCCGCCGCCCCGTACGCCGTCGTCTCGTACGGTGTCGTCCCGTACGGTGTCGCGTCGTGCCGGACGCCGTCGCAGAGGGCGGCGCCGGGGCCGGGCGGGGCGGGTTCGGCGTGCCAGGCGGCGACGCCGTAGGCGAAGCAGACCAGTGCGGTCCACATCTCGGCGAAGTAGCCGGGGTCGGGTGCGATCTCCAGGCCGGCGAAGCGGCCGGAGACGAAGAACAGGGCGCCGAGCTGGCCGGGCTGCGGTTCCAGGCGGGACTGGAACTGGGTCAGCACGGCGCGCTTGCGGGACAGGATCTGCTCCAGGTGGCCGCGGCGGGGCAGGCCGTGGCGGGCGTTGAGGGCGGCGATGTCGTCCCACAGCTTGCTGTACCCGGTGACGCCGCGCAGGTCCAGGGCGCGGGCGCGCAGCTCCAGCGGCAGGACGAAGAACCACTGGTCGCGTTCGCTGAGGTAGCCGCCCTGGCTCTGCTGGACGCAGCAGGCGTCGTCGAAGCGCACGGTCTGCCCGGCGGCCAGGAACGCCGACCGGCACAGGGCGTGGTTCTGGGCGCGGTCCTGGATGTAGCCGATGTGCAGGGGGACGATGGCGACGCCGGAGTCGGCGCGGTTGGCGAGCTCGACCTGCCCGTAGCCGGCGACGCGGGTCAGTTTGAGGCCGGTGCGGGGCGGCGCGAAGCCGGGGAGGGCGGGCCCGGCGATGGGGACCATGGTGAGCGCGCCGGCCTGCTGGGGGGTGCCCAGGCGGTGTCCGGCGAGGCTGAGGGGGCCGGGGACGAGGGTGTCGAGCGCCGTCATGCGGGTCATGCGGTGCTCCCTTCAGGTCTGGGCGTGCGCGGGTGCGGGCGTGCGCGGGCGCGTGGCGTGCGCGCGGAGGCCGGTTCGGGCGGCGGTTCAGGCGGCGGTTCAGGCGGCGATGCGGGCGGTGAGGGTGTCGGCCTGCCGGTCGAGGGCGTCCAGGCGGTCGTGCAGGGCGGCGCGCAGCCAGGGGGCGCCGGCGTCGCAGTGCCCGAACATCCAGGGCAGCAGTTCGGCGAAGTCGTCCTGGTGCCAGAAGCCGCGCTGCGGCAGGGACGGGGCGGGGCGGCGCAGGGTCAGGTCGTCGCTGCCGGTGAACTGGGAGTGGCAGAACACCACGGGGGTGGTGATGCCGGCGTGCGGCAGGCTCGCCACGACCCTGGCCAGGTCGCCGGGGTAGACGTTCTCGTAGCCGTCGGAGACGACGGCGACCAGGTCGGGTTCGGCGCCCAGGGCGTCCAGGACGCCGGTGGCCAGGTCGGTGGCGCCGCGCGGGGCGCGCTCGTCGCCGCCGGTCTCGATGACCTCCAGCCGGGCGCACACCTGCGACAGCACCATGCGCAGCGCGGCGGCCTGGGACAGGGCGGCCCATTCGCGGTCGCCGTAGCCGCGCATGGACGCCGAGGCGTCCATGACCAGGGCGAGGGTGCCGGTGAAGCGGGGGAACTCCGCGGCTGCGGCGCCGACCTGGCGGCCGAGGGCGGCGTAGAGGTCTTCGGAGGGCCCGCCCCGGTAGAGGTGGACGAGGGTGGCGGCGATGTCGCCGCGGTTGGTGGCGGTGATGGTGGCGGGCCGCCGGCGGACGGTGTCGACGGGCAGCACGGGCCTGTCGACCGCGGCGGGGTCGGCCGCGGTGGTGCGGGTCGCCGCGTCGTCGGGGTTGTAGAGGGCCTGGACGCGGTCGGGCGCGGCGGCGGGGTCGGTGAGGAAGCGCAGCAGGCGCCGCTGGAGGTACTCGGAGGCGGTGTCGCCGCCGGCGATGCGGCCGGCGCAGCCGCGGGCGGTGGCGGTGCCGAGGGCGTGCTCGAAGCAGTCGCGCAGGGCGGGGCGGCGCGCGGCGATGAGGGCGTCGGCGGCGGGGTGCTCCAGGACGAACCGCAGCGCGGCGCGGGTGGTGTGCTTGTGGTTGGCGCGCAGCCGCCGCAGCGCGAGCAGGACGGTGATGACGTGGGCGGGCGGCAGGCCCAGGGTCAGGACGCGGGCGACGCGGGCCTGCACGGCGCGGGCGCGGTCGTCCAGGCCGGCCTGGGAGGCGGCGAGGACCTGCAGCAGCACGCGGGCGCGCTGCCAGGGCCGGACGCCGGGGGCCAGGCCGAGCAGGGCGTAGCCCTCGGGGTCGCCGGTGTGCGCGGCGCGGTGCAGGTCCGCGTCGTCCCAGCGCAGGTGAGCGCCCCGGGGCAGGGTCAGGGCGGTGTCGTGGTGGTGCAGGTGGGCAAGGAGCGTGGGGGTGTCCATGGTTGTCGGCCTCCGCAACCCTGGAGTCTAGGAATGATCCGCGGTGGGTCGACACTCATTTTCCGGTGGCCGGGGCTTGGCCGGCGGTGTCGGAGGTGGCGGCGCCGGGCGGGGCGGCGGGTGCGGCGGCGTAGTGGCCGAGGCCGTGTTCGAGCAGGTCGAAGGCGCGGGCCGCGGCGGCGTAGACGTCCTCGGCCATCTCCTGGAGGGTCTCCCCCGCGCTCTTGCGGTCGGCGATCTGCTCGACGAGCGTGTTCTGCACGGCGAAGATCATGGCGGCGGCGGCGCGGGGGGCGATGTCGTCGGGGCCGGCGCCGGTGGCCTCGGCGAGCAGGTCGGCGAGGCGGTCCTGGGCCTGGCGGCCGATCTCGCGCTGGCGGGCCATGAGGGCGGGGCTGGCGCGCACGGTGCGGGCCCAGACCTCCGAGCCCTCGTGGAAGGCGGTCTGGTAGGCGCGGGCGTCCAGGCCCTCGAAGAAGCGGCGGCGGAACAGGGCCACGGCGCCCTCGCCGGGGCGGCGGTCGCGGAAGTCGCGCCCGGCGGCCTCGATGATCTCGTCCTGCCGGTCGAAGAACAGGTCTTCCTTGGTCCTGAAGTAGTTGAAGACGGTGTTGACCGACACGTCGGCGGTGCGGGCGACGTCGGCGATGGTGACGTTGTCGAACCCGCGGGTCATGAACAGGCCGGTGGCGATGTCGGCGATGCGGCGCCGCGTCTCGCGCTTCTTGCGCTCCCGCAGTCCCAGTTCCGGTTCGACGCCGGGGACGTGGTCCTCACCCATGCACGGAAATATACCTTCCCTGGTGTCACTGAAAATTTGGAGTGACTGCAAAATTGGGGTTACGCTAGCGGCCGTCGTTCTCAAGGAGGTCATCGTGATCGAGGCTCGCGGGCTCGCCCGCACCTTCACCGGCGGGCACGGGACGGTCGAGGCCGTCCGCGGCGTGGACCTGTCGGTCGCGCCCGGCGAGGTCGTCGGGTTCCTCGGCCCCAACGGGGCCGGCAAGACCACCACGCTGCGGATGCTGACGACGCTGCTGGCGCCGACCGCGGGCACCGCGACCGTCGCCGGCCACGACCTGCGCGCCGATCCGGCGGCGGTGCGGCGCCGCATCGGCTACGTCGCTCAGGGCGGCGGCACCGACCCGGGCGTCCCGGTCGCCGAAGAGCTGGACCTGCAGGCCCGCCTGTACGGGGTGCGCGACCGGTCCGCGCGGATCGCCGAGCTGTGCGGACGCCTGGACCTGGAGGGCCTCGGGTCGCGTCCGGCGGGGTCGCTGTCGGGCGGGCAGCGCCGCCGCCTGGACATCGCGCTCGGGCTGGTGCACCGTCCGCCGCTGCTGTTCCTGGACGAGCCCACCACGGGACTGGACCCGCAGAGCCGCGGCAACCTGTGGGACCACATCCGCGCCATGCGCGACCGGGACGGCGCGACGGTGTTCCTGACCACGCACTACCTGGACGAGGCCGACGCGCTGTGCGACCGGCTGCTGATCATCGACCGGGGCCGCATCGTCGCCGAGGGCACGCCCGCCGAGCTCAAGCGCCGCGTCGCCGGGGACGTGGTCACGGTGGAGCTGGCGGACGCCGCCGGCGTCGAGGGCGCCCGCAGGGCGCTGGCGGCGCATCCGGCCGTCCGCGAGGCCGCCGTGTCCGGCGGGACGCTGCGGCTGACCGTCGAGGACGGCGAGACGGCGCTGATGTCCCTGATCCGCGCGCTGGACGGCGCGGGGGTGGAGCTGGCGTCGCTGAACCTGGCCCGCCCCACGCTGGACGACGTGTTCTTCACCGTCACCGGCCGCTCGCTGCGCGACGCGGCCTGAACCGAGGAGTTTCCCCCATGTCTGGTGAACAGACCGCTTCCGTCGAAGCGCCCGCGGCGCCCGCGGCGCCCGCGGCGCCGGGCCGGGCCGCCGCTGCCGCGCGGGTCGCCTCCGACACCCGCCTGATCTTCCTGCGGTACATGCGGCAGACGCTGCGCAGCAAGGTCGCGGTGGTGTTCGGCGCGGTGCAGCCGCTGCTGTACCTGGTGCTGTTCGGGCCGCTGCTGACGGACCTGGTGGACGTGCGCGGGTTCGGCGCGGGCAGCGCCTGGCAGGTGTTCGTGCCCGGGGTGCTGATCCAGCTGGCGCTGTTCGGCGCCGGGTTCGCGGGGTTCGGGCTGATCGCGGATCTGCGGTCGGGGGTGGTGGACCGGCTGCGGGTCACCCCGGCCAGCCGCACCGCGCTGCTGCTGGGGCGGGTCCTGCGCGACACCGTCGTGGTCGCGTTCCAGGGCGCGGTGGTGGTGGCGGTCGGGCTGGCGCTGGGGCTGCGGGCCCCGGTGGGCGGGATCGCCGTCGGGCTGGCGCTGGTGGTGGCTCTGGCGGTGAGCGTGGCGTCCCTGTCGTACGTGGTGGCGCTGCGCACGCGCAGCGAGGACGCGTTCGCGCCGATCCTGACGTCGGTGACGCTGCCGCTGATGCTGCTGTCGGGGATCCTGCTGCCGATGAGCCTGGCGCCGGGGTGGCTGGACGCGGTGTCGCGGTTCACGCCGTTCCGCTACATGGTGGACGCGGCGCGGGCGGCGTTCCTGGGCGACTTCGCGACGGTGGCGGTCGCGGAGGGGGCGCTGGTGGCGGTCGCGCTGGCGGCGGCGTCGGTGGCGCTGGGCGCCCGCCGGTTCCGCCGCGAGAACGCCTGACCGGGGCCGGTCAGGGGCGCAGGGGGGCGGGGCTGGGCTGCGGGCCCGTCCCGCCGCCCTGCGCGGCGTCGCGTGCACCGGTCTGCGCACCACCGCCCTGCGCACCACCGCCCTGCGCATCACCGTCCGGCGGGCGGTCCGCGGGGGCGGTGACGTGCAGGACCTCGGGGTGGGTGACGGTGGCGCGCTGGGCGATGTAGGCGCCGGCCAGCACGATCGCGCCGCCGGTCATCTGCGCGGCGGTGAGGCGCTCCCCGAGGACGGCCCAGGCGATGAGGGCGGCGGCGACGGCCTCGGTGTAGCAGATGGCGCCGCCGACCTGCGCCGACAGGCGCTGCAGCCCGGCGACGCCGGTGAGGTAGGCCAGGACGGTGCTGACCAGGCCGATCCAGGCGACCAGCGCCCAGCCGGGCGCGGCGTGCCCGGCGACGGGCACCGGGGCGGGCAGCACCTGCCAGGGCAGCGTCCACGGCGCGGCCAGGGCGGTGAGGGCGAGGGCGGCGACGACGCCGCCGGCGGAGGTGATGACGAGGGCGTCGACCTTGCCGGCCAGGCGGTCGACGATGAGGAAGTAGCTCGCCTGGCAGGCGGCGGCGCCGAGCCCGGCGGCCAGGCCGACCGGGTCCAGCGACAGCCCTGTCCACACCTGCACGACCAGGGCGAGGCCGGCCATGGCGATCGCGACGCCGGCGGCGGCGCTGCGGTGCACGGGCGTGCGGCGCACCAGCCGCAGCCACGCCAGCACGATGACCGGGCCGCTGAACTCCAGCAGGATCGCCACCCCGACCGGCAGGCGCGAGGCGGCCACGAAGTAGAAGGCCTGGCAGCCGGCGACGCCGGTCAGGCCGTAGAGGGCCAGGGCGGGCAGGTGGGGGCGCAGGCCGCGGGCGGCGGCCCGCCCGCGCAGCAGGAACGGCAGCGGCGCAAGGACCAGCGCGGCGACCGTGATGCGCAGCCACACCGCCTGCAGGGGGCCGATTCCGGCCTCGATGAGGGCCTTGCCGAGCGGCCCGGACGCCCCGAAGCACACCGAGGACAGCACCGCCAGGGCCAGTCCCCCGGCGCGGGTCCGCGCGGCGACGTCCATCCTCACCCCCGGGTCGTGCGGTGTGCCGCAGAGCCCGCTCCCGGCGGGCTAATGAGCATCCTGTCATAACACTCCTTACAGGTCGATGGCGGGATACCGGCCTGTAATGCGGGCGATGCCGGACGCGACGCCCGCGGCCACTACTATTCGCCGGATGAGCTGGCAGTCGGCCGGGGCGGGGCCCGGCGGAACCGGAGGGGGCCCGAGCGGCGACCTGTTCGCCTCGGTCGAGGGCAACGTGCGCGAGCTGGTGGCCTCACCGTGGTGGCAGAGCGCCCAGCCGGCCGACCGGGCGGCGCAGATCGCCGCGCGGATGCTGTGGGGCGCCGGCGAGTGGTGGCTGTACGGCGCGTGGGGACGCTGGTACCGGTGCGGCCTGGACGGCACCTGGCACCCCTGCCCGCCCCCCGCGCAGTTCGAGGACCGCCGCGTCGCCGTCCCCGCGCCCCAGGGCGCCGGGACGCCGCCCGTCCCGCCGCAGCTGTTCCCCACCGGCCCGGACCTGTCGGCCGGGCGCGTGGCGCCGCTGGGATTCCTCGGGCCCGTCCCCGACACCGCCGTCGTCGCCCGCATCTCCCAGGCCCTGACCACCGCGCTGGCGGTGAACCCGCAGCAGTTCGCCCAGCGCGACCCGATGTTCCAGCCCGGCACGCCCAGCACCGTCGCCGCCGCGTGGGGCGCGCTGCTGTGGTGCGCCGGGTCCCCGGTGGTGCTGACCGAGCACCCGCTGATCGAGTCGTTCATCCCGTTCCTGACCACCTCGGCCGACCACCTGCACTGGATGATGCCGCCGGACTTCGCCACCCTGGCCGGCTACTACGTCCACCGGCTCGGCGCCGGCGACGGCGGCGGCGCCGCGCACATCGCCCGCGTCATGTACGAGGTCGCCGCCGGGCTGCAGGCCGACCCCCGGTTCCGCCCCGGCGCCGACGCGCTGGCCGCGGTGACCGCGGCGTCCCTGCGCATGGTCAACCAGGACATGGCCACCGTCCGGTACGGGCCCGAGGCGATCCTGCAGGAGTGGCGGCGCCGCTGCCCCGCCGAGTTCGCCACCCCGATGGTCCGCGACACCGCGCCCGGCGAGTACCTGCGCCTGGCCCTGTACGACCTGCAGGAGATCGTCGCGGAGCTGACCGGGCCGCGCCCGGCCGCGGCGGGCCGCAGCCACGACGAGGTCCGCCGCGCCGGGATCGCGGTGCTGGCCGCCGACCTGCAGGCCGCGCCGGGCGCGCTGCAGGCGCTGCAGCACTGGCTGGACGCCGACAGCGCCCGCACGCTGCAGGCGGTGCTGAACGACCCGGCCAACCCGCTGCGGTCGCTCTGGCCGCGCGACGGGCGGCTGCCCGACGCGCTGCGCAGCGACGACTCCGACGCCCTGGCCGCGCTGCTGGCCACCAGCTACACCCTCGGGCTGACGTGGTGCCGGCTGGCGCAGGTGCCGCCGCCGACGACGGGGTTCGCGGTGCCGCAGGCGGTCGCGGCGGAGCTGACGTCCCCGGCCATGCACACCCCGCCCTCCACCGACGAGCTGTCGGCGTGGGACATCATCAAGGCCGCCCGCGCCCACATGGCCGCCGAGCGCGCCGCCACCGGCGCCGACACTCCACGCCGGGCCGCAGTGGGCGGCGCCTCCCGTCGCGGCGGGGTCCTTCTCGTCTCGGGCGCTCCCATCGGGCGCCTCCCTTCATTTC
>NZ_JBFARL010000048.1:0-44825 GCF_040674655.1 Actinomadura sp. NPDC049753
CTATCGCCCCCTTCCGCGTTTATCTGGGCGCCCGCCGCGCGGTGGTGGGGGCCCCCCCCCCCCCACGCCGCGTCCGCGGCGTCCGCGAACGGCGCCGTCGAGCCGGCCAGCGCGGCGGCCGGTACCAGGCCGAGCACGGCGACGGTGCCGAGGATGTAGATCAGCGCGGTGACGGCCGTGCCGGCGATGGTGGCCCTCGGAATGGTCTTCTCCGGGTTCTCCACGTCCTCGGCCGGAACGGTGGCCGACTCCAGGCCGATGAACGACCACAGCGTCAGCGCCGCGGCGGCGGTGACCGCCGAGAACGCGCCCTCGCCGCTGGCGTTGAACGGCCCGAAGTTGGCGGACTTGATGAAGAACAGCCCGCCGACCGCGATCAGCAGCAGCGGCACCAGCTTCACCACGGTCGTCACGACCTGGACCGCGCCGCCCTGCCGGACGCCGTAAGCGTTGACGCCGGTCAGCAGCCAGATCACCGCGATCCCCACCGCGGCCGCCAGGAGCCGGTCGGTGGCCAGCGCGTGCCAGAAGTGGGCCAGGTAGCCGACGAACGCCACCGCGATCGCCGCGTTCCCCGCCCAGACCGCGATCCAGTAGCCCCAGGCCGTCTGGAAACCGACGAAGTCGCCGAACGCCTGCCGCGCGTAGGCGTAGGGCCCGCCCGTCCGCGGGTAGGCGCGGGCCAGGCGGGCGAACACCAGCGCCAGCAGCACGGCGCCCGCGCTGGTGAACACCCAGGCGATCAGGCTGATGGGGCCGTACTCGGCCAGCGAACTCGGCAGCAGGAAGACACCCGATCCGATCATGTTGCCGACGACGAGGGCGGAGGCCATCCAGAAACCCAGTCTTCGGCGGGGGGATTGCGTGCGCATGAGCGTCTCCTCGATGAGCGGCCTGCGTGCCGCGACACTCAGTCGATCACCGGCGGCCCGCCCGGGTCGCCGGTCATCGGTCCCCCGAAACCCCGGACCAAGGTCCCGTCCCGTAGAGGCATTCGTCCGCCTTGCGCCGGTCGGTAATGAACGCCACCGAGTCCGCCGCCGTCGGCGGCTGTGACATCGAGCCGTAGGCGGCTCGATGTCACGGGACTGCACCGGTGTCTTGATGTCGACTGCACTAACCCGTTGGGCCGCGCCCGATGGCTATCTCCGAAAGAGGACCGTGTCGTGGACGCACCGCGTGAGGGCCGCCGGCAGCCAGGGCCGCCGGAGAAGGAGAAGGCTCGAGATGTGGGCGAGCACGCCACCGACCCGGCGACCGAGGCGTTCCTCGCCCACCGGAAAATGCTGTTCACCGTCGCCTACGAGATGCTCGGATCGGCGGCCGACGCGGAGGACGTCCTGCAGGAGACCTGGCTGCGATGGGTCAAGGTCGACGTGGGGCAGGTGCGCGATCAGCGCGCCTACCTGGTCCAGATCACGACCCGCCAATCGATCAACCGATTGCGCAGCATGAGACGCCGCAGGGAGGCCTACGTCGGTCCCTGGCTGCCCGAACCGCTGCTCACCACGCCGGACGTGGCCGAGAACATCGAGCTCGCCGAGAGCGTGTCGATGGCGCTGATGCTCGTTCTGGAGACGTTGTCACCGACCGAACGGGCCGTGTTCGTGCTGCGCGAGGCCTTCGGGCTCGGCTATGGCGAGATCGCGGCCGCCGTCGGGAAGACCTCCGAGGCCGTCCGCCAGATCGCCCACCGCGCCCGCAGGCACGTCGACGCTCGCCGCCCCCGGGAAACGGTGTCGCCGAGCCAGGCCCGGGCGGCCGTGGAGGCTTTCCGGCGGGCGTTGGTCACTCGGGACCTGCAGGCGTTGTTCGACGTGCTCGCCCCCCAGGTCGTGGTCATCAGCGACGGCGGTGGCGTAAAGCAGGCCGCGCCTTATCCGATCATCGGCGCCGAGAAGGTGGCCCGTTTCATCATTGGCGGCCTGGCCAAGACCGATGCCGCTCTCACTGTCGGGCCGACCGTGGTCAACGGCAACCCGGCTCTGATTCTGCGCGTGGACGGTGAGTTTGACGGCGTCTTGGCGGTGCGCGTCGAGGACGCCCGCATCACCGGTCTCTACTACGTCCGCAACCCCGACAAGCTGACCCATGTCGAGACCGAGACCTCACTCACCCTGCGATGAGCACGGTCGCGGAGCAGTAGCGGGCACCTCACTGAGACACCATCCCTCGGCCGAGGCCGTGCCGATCAGGTGACCCGGCAGGCCCGGTCATCGAATCCATCGCAGGCGACGGCGATCCGAGGGGTCCACCCTGCACGGTGGTCGACTTCCACATCCCCTTCAGCCGGCGACAGACCGGCCGATGCCGCATCGACGCTGATGCCGCATGCCCATCTTGAAAGGACTCCATGAGTATGAAACCTTCACGGGTCGCGTTCGCCGACGGTGGCGGGGACGTGCCGGACGCGCGTCAATTGCGCGTGGTCCTGATAGCCGTCTCGATGGCGCTGATGGCCGTCATCGCGTCCGTGTCCGGGCTGACCGTCGCCCAGACGGAGATGGCCGTCGACTTCGACACCTCGCAGGACACGGTCCTGTGGATCATCAACGTCTACACCCTCACCCTGGCCGCACTGCTGCTGCCGCTCGGCGCGATCGGTGACCGCCTGGGCCGCAGGCCCACGCTGATCGCCGGGCTGGCCGTCTTCGGGGTCGCGAGCATCGCGGCGGGCCTGGCCCCCACCGCCGAATTCATGATCGCCGCGCGCGTGGCCGGCGGTGTCGGCGCAGCGACGATCATGCCCATCACCCTGGCCGTCATCACGTCCACCTTCCCCGAGGAGCAGCGCGGGAAGGCGATCGGCGTGTGGACCGGCGTCGCCGGAGGAGGCGGCATCCTGGGCATGTTCCTGTCCGCTCTTCTGGTCGACGTCGCCGACTGGCGCTGGATGTTCGTCCTGCCCGTGGCCCTGATCGTCATGGCCCTGGCCATGACGTCGAAGTCGGTTCCCAACTCCCACGAGCGCTCCGCTCACGCCTTCGACACCGTCGGCGCACTGGTCTCCATCGTCGCCGTGGCCACCCTCACCTTCGTCCTGCAAGAGGGACCCCGTCGCGGCTGGACCGCACCCGCGACGCTGATCGGCCTCGCCGCCGGCCTCATCGCCACGGCCGGGTTCGTCTCCTGGGAACTGCGCCGCCGGGACGCCTCGCTGCTGGACGTGCGCCTGTTCGTCGAGCGCGGCCTGGCCGGCGGCTCGATCACGCTGCTGGTGGTCTTCGGTGTCCAGTCAGGGATCTTCGTGGTCCTCTTCCCGTTCTTCCAGGCCGTGCTCGGCTGGTCGTCGCTGCTGTCCGCGGCGGCGCTGATGCCCATGGCGGTTGCGATGATGGCGACCTCCGGCCTGGCCCCCAGGCTGGCCGCGCGGTTCGGCCCCCGCCTGACCATGAGCTCGGGAATCGCTTTGACCGGCGTCGGTCTGGCGCTCCTGGCCCTGTTCGTCTCCATCGACGGCGGCTACCTGTCGGTCCTGCCCGGCATCGTTGTCATGGGCGTCGGCATGGCCCTGTCCATGGTGCCCTCCACCGAGGCCATCACCCGTTCCCTGCCACAAGAGAAACAAGGCGTCGCCTCCGCCCTCAACGACGTCACCCGGGAATTCGGCACCGCACTCGGCGTCGCCATGCTCGGCGCGATCCTGACAGCCGGCTACCGCAACGCCATCGACGACCGGCTGGACGGCATCCCGCAGGGGACCGCCGGCACCGCACGCGAGGGCATCGCCAACGCACTCCAGGCCTCGAACAGCGCAGGCTCGCAGGCTCAGACCCTGGTCGACGCCGCAAAGCAGTCCTACGTCGACGGATGGCAGCAGTCCATGTGGGCAGGCGTCGCCCTTATGGGCCTGCTGCTCGTGTACATCGCCGTCCGTGGCCCGAAGAACGCCGCCCCCGCGGCCGCACCGGACGAGGCAGAGCACACCGAGACCGTCGCCGCCCAGTGACCGTACGAGCGGCCGCTGCCATCCCGATCTAGGCGTCCTTGCCGTCCCGGTCGCGAATCAAGATCCGGTCGCCGAGAAGGCCGGCGGCGGTGTCGGTCATGGGCGACACATCGAGCAAGACACCAGGTCAGCCGGGCTTTGGCGCCAGCCTCAGCCCAGGAGATCCACAATGACCGCAACGATGCAGGCCACTCCGCCCGCCGCCCGGGCGCCGTCGGCCTACCTCCAGCGCAGTGCGGCGGCGGTCGTTCGGGGCGACCGGAGGCCGCCGACAGCGAATGCGCAGGGGGCCTTCCTGTCGATTACGTCACACCTGACGGCTTTTCTCCCCTGGGATGTCACATCTGCCGATCTCGGAGCGTCGCATGTGTACCAGAACCAGTTCCGGGAGTGAAGCCAATGCAGGGACAAGCCCGCTGGGTGGGTCGGTGGTCACGGCAGACACGGACCGATCATTGGTCGTTCTTGTTCGCCCAGCTCGCCATTTACTCGTTCCTGGTGCTCATCGTCACGGGCGCGTTCCTGACCGTTTTCTTCGACCCCGACATGACGCAGGTCACCTATAACGGCTCGTACGGGCCGCTACGCGGCATCCCGGTCAGCGAGGCGTACGCGTCGACGTTGGACATCAGCCTCGACGTGCGCGGCGGACTGCTCATGCGGCAGATTCACCACTGGGCGGCACTGATCTTCGTCGCCGCGATCAGCCTGCAGCTGCTGCGGCTGTTCTTCACCGGCGCGTTCCGCCGCCCACGCGGCCTCAACTGGCTGGTCTGGGTGGCCCTGCTGTTGCTGGGCATGGGGACGGCCTGGACCGGCACAATTCTGCCGGACGACATGTTGTCCGGCGGCAGCCTCGGGCTCCTCCAAGGCGTGACCCAGGCGATTCCGCTGGTCGGCACCAGCCTGACGTTCTTGATCTTCGGCGATGAGTTTCCGGGGGAAAAGATCATCACCCGGCTCTACTGGCTGCACATCCTCGTACTTCCAGCGGCCCTGGCCGCCCTGTTCGTCCTCCGCCACAGGCTCGTTCGCGAGCACGGCCACACCCGTTTTCCCGGCGCCTTCTCGGGACGTGCGTCGCGCGGCTCAGCCGTGGCGCTTCTGCTGGCCACTGCCGGGGTTCTCGCGCTCCTCGGCACGTTCGCGCAGATCAACCCGATCTGGCAGTACGGCCCGTACCGGCCGGGGGACATCACCGCCGGAGCGGTGCCCGGCTGGTACATGGGCTTCCTGGACGGAGCCGTGCGGATCATGCCGGGCTGGGAACCCAGCGTGGCCGGCCACCCGATCACCCTCGCGGTGCTGGTGCCCGCGCTTCTCATGCCGGGGGCGTTCTTCACCGTCCTGGCGGTCTATCCCTGGATAGAACGGCGGCTTACCGGCGATCGCGGCATTCACCACGTTCTGGACCGTCCCCGTGACGCGGCGACCCGTACGGCAGTGGGCGCGGCCGGCATCGCCTTCTATGGATTGCTGTGGGCCGCGGCCGCCAACGACCAGATCGCGCACAACTTCCACCTGTCCTTGTACGACGTCACCTGGTTCTTCCGGTTGGCCGTCTTCGCCGGACCGCCGCTCGCCTACGCCGTCACCCGGTGGATCTGCCTCGGGCTGGTCTACAGGGACCAGAAGGAGTCCGAGCAGGGCCGCGAGACCGGCCGGATCCTGATGAGTCCGGAAGGCGGTTTCAGCGAGATTCACGAAGCCCCACAAAGGCCCCGCGAACTGACACATTGACCTCGGCTCAGCGACCACAGGCGGCCGCCCTGACAGCAGCGGTCGGGCAGTTGCACGGTTTGGGCGTCCCTCATCCACGACGACCACTCGACCATGCACCTGATGCACGACAACGCCGACGAACCTTATCGGCGCGGTCAGGGCATGATGTGAAGTTGGGTGTGTGGCGGTGTGTTGTGATGGCTAACGCAAGGGGTCTCCGGTAAAGGTGTCCTGGATCTGGCGCTGTGCGTTGGCGTCCGCCACAGCGCGCTGAAGCCCATGCCGAGCACGCCGCGAGGACTTCGCCGAGGGGTCGCCGGATCGCGCGAGGGGGGACCGATTCAGCAAAGCGCCGGCCGATCCTCGCCGGCAGCTCTCCGCGATCCGCAGAGGCCGATCTCAACGTCGCGGCCGCCGGTGTCCGGCGATAGCCGGCAGCGACGTGATCGACCTGCTCGCCGAACTCGGCAGCACGGTCTCTGGCATGGCGAAGCATCTCGTTCGCCGCCACGTCGAAGGTCGAGGCGACCAAGCTCTGACCTGCCCTGGCGTTCATGCCGGGGCGCCCGTCGTCGTCGGCGTGCTCTTCCTCGGCGTGGCCCCGTGGACGGCTATCAGGGGGTCAGGTGCGGCGACCTCGACCTGTGGGCGCATCGGTAGCCGCATCCTGTGCATGTCGGTGCCCTCCGACAGAATCGATGTGTGAGCTATGCGAACACCGATGACGGACAGAAGATCTGGTACGCCGTGACCGGCGAGACCGACCGCGGGATGACGCCGCTGCTCCTCATCCAGGGCTTGGCGCTCGATCACCACGGCTGGGACTCCGCGGACGGCGACTTCGGCGACAGACCCGTCATCGTCATGGATCACCGCGGCACGGGCGCAAGCGACGACCACTTCCCGGACGACTGGTCGATGTCAGGCTTCGCCCGGGATGCCGTCTCCGTCCTCGATGCGGCGGGCATTCAGCGAGCGATGGTCTACGGGCACTCGATGGGCGGGCGCATCGCGCAGTGGCTCGGCGCTCTCTACCCGGACCGGGTGGCGGCGCTGGTGCTCGGCTCGACCACCGCCGGTGACGAAACCGGCGTCGCCCGTCCGCAGCACGCGACGGACGCCCTCAACTCAGGAGACGGCGCGCGGCTGTCCACGCTCTTCTACACCGACGCCTGGCTGGCCGAGCATGGGGACACCGCGACGTCGGTGCTCCCGTCCCCGACCTCCACCGCCGCGATGGGTGCCCATCTCGCCGCCGTCGCACGTCACGACGGGCCGGTCCCTGCCCAGATCGAGGCTCCGACGCTGATCCTCCACGGTGGCGATGACGAGCTGACGGTTGTGGAGAACGCCAGGCTTCTTGACCGGGAGATTCCCCGAAGCACCTTGCAGGTGTTCGACGGCGAGCGTCATGTCTACTGGGTCGCGAGCGAGCGGCCACACGCGGTTGTGCGCAGCTTCTTCGACGAGCATGACAGGCGCTGACCAGGCTGGTCGATGGCAGGGGGCGCGGACCCGCGGAAGTCTTCCGAAGCGAGCATTCAGCCCGCGTTTCGACGGTCTCGGCGGCGCAGCAGGCGGTGACCGCCGTCGGTGATGTCGGCAGCCCGCTCGCTCCGCGATCGGGCGTCCGAGCGCCGTCGTCTTGCCTGCCCGGCCAAGCCCGGCCTGGACGGGCGAGTAGCCGAGCACCGTCTGGGTGTAGTAGCTCGGATCCGCGCCCCGAAGCATCACCGGGTCCACCGACGCACCGCCCAGCGCGGACGCGGAAGCCCGCGAGCCGTCGATGGCGGGCTTGCTCGACGCCCGCCTGCTCGGCCCAACGGGCCTCGGCCAGCGGCACCTACCGGCTGCCCCGTCACAGCGGGCAAATCATCCGTTGCCCGCCCAATGTCCTGGGGTTGATCAAGAATGGCGTGCCATGGGATGGATCGGAAGCGCGACGGGCCACGACCTCACCGTCGAGGGAACGCGGCGGCCGGTGCTCGCCTGCCGGACGGCCGCGGGCCGCGTGCTGGCCAGGGTGCCCGCCAAGGTCGGGAAGGATCCGTCCGCGGTACGGCTCGCCGCCCTCTGTGACCGGCTCCGCGGGCACGCCCGGGCGGTGCACGACCGGGTCGAGTCCTGGATGGTGCGGTCGCTGCCCGTCCCGGCCGCGGTGTTCGCGGCCGTGTGGGACGACCCGGTGTGGCGCGAGACGCTCACCGATCTGGTCATCGCCCCGATCGTCGACGGCGCACCCGACCTCGGCTGCTGTGCGCTCCTGCGTGAGGGCGCGTGGACGGGCGCCGACGCCTTCGCGATCCCGCACCCGCTGTGTCCATCTCCGCCCATCCCGTTGGTCCGACCTGGACGCGTTGGCCTTGGCCCTCCGCCGCGGTGGCGCCACCGATGCCGCCTTGGTCATGGAGGACCTTCGCTACCTCCGTTCGTCCGAGCCGCTGGAGGTCGCGGGCCGGCTGGAGTGACGTTCCGGAGGTCTGCGGGTGCACGTTGCCGGACGCGCTGGACTGTCCCGCGTCAAGAAGTCGGCTCAGAAACCCGGGTCTGAATGTCGGGGGCGCGACACAGGCCGTTGGCGATCTTGTGGGTTGCTCGTCAGCGACCCTGCCTGACCGGCATGGATGGAGTTTTCGGCAAGCGCACTCCCAGAAAGGGACGTCTGAACAGCCGCAGCGGTTCAGTGGACGCCGAGCACCTCACACCTCCAGCACCTGCACTCCGGCATCCGCGAGGGCCGCCCCCGTGTCCGGATCGACCGGAGCGTTCGTGATGACCATGTCCAGGTCGGTGGCATCGCAGACCTTCGCCATGCCGGTGCCCGGGAACTTGCCGACGTCGGCGACGAGGACCACCTGGTCGCTGGCCGCGATCATGGCTCGTTTGACCGGCACCTCGACCACCGTCGTGTCCATGACGGTTCCGGTCGGCCGTATCCCGCTGGTGCCGAGGACGAGCCGGTCCGCGTGGATCTGCCGCAGGTTGTCCTCCGTCAGGTAGCCCACCAGCGACCGGTAGTCACGGCGCAGCATGCCGCCGAGAACGACGAGTTGGACGTGCTGGTCGTCGGCCAGCGTCTCGACCACCGGGAGGCTGCTGGTGACGACCGTCAGCGCCCGGCCCCGCAGGTGCCGCGCCACCATGTGCGCGGTCGTGCCGATGTCGAGCAGCACGGTCTCGCCGTCCCGGATCAGCTCGGCGCAGCGCAGCGCGACGGCATCCTTCTCGGCGGGCCGGACCTCGGCGACGTCCGTGAAGGGGTCGTCATGGCCCTCGACCGGCATCGCGCCGCCGTGCACCCGTTTGAGCAGGCCCTCCTCGTCGAGCTTTTGCAGATCGCGGCGTATGGTGGCGAGGCTCGCCGCCAAGCGCTCGGCCAGCGTCTCCGCTGTCACCGGCCCTTCGGAGCGCAGGACGCGGAGGATCAGCTCATGGCGTCGGTCCCGGAGCATGCGTCGACCGTACTCGCGCAAGACCGATCACCACCAGACATTCTCCATCACGCTCCTGCGCGTCGGCTCTCGTGAGCGCACGACCCGATACGCGCTCCCACCTGACCGCGGTCGCGGCGAACCAACCGACACCTCCGACAATTTCAAGCAATAACGCTCACATATGTGAACGATTCTGACGACTCTTGCGTGTCTCGTCTCGCCTGGGGCACAATTCAGCGCACTGCCCGCCCGGGCGGAGGCCATGGGCTGGGACGCCTCGTTGCCATGGAGGGTGCGCGATGACCGGACTGAAGCGACGTACGGGAAAGGGTCTGGTCTCCCTCGTGACGGGCGCCGTGCTGGCGCTCGCCGTGGGCACGTCAGCCGCAAGCGCGGACGCGGGCGAGGACAGGACCGCGCGGGCCCGTGCCACATCGGCCGTCGACGCGATGATGGGGTTCTACGACCAGGCGAGCGGACGCTGGCAGCCCGAGAGTCCCTGGTGGCAGTCGGGCAACGCGCTCCAAGCGCTCCTCGACTACATGGCGCGGACCCGCTCGACCCGCTACCTGCCCCAGGTGAAGAACACCATCGAGCTCCAGCGCAAGCCGCTGCCCTGGTGGCCGCAGGGCGACGGCGAGTTCCGCGCGGACTCCACCGACGACACCGGCTGGTGGGCGCTGGCGATGGTCCGCATGTACGACCTCACCCGCGACACCAGGTACCTGAAGATCGCCGAGACCGACGAGGCGTACATGCGCCAGTACTGGGACGACACCTGCGGCGGCGGCATCTGGTGGGACCTGCCCGGGAAGACCTACAAGAACGCCATCAGCAACGAGCTCTACCTCAAGCTGGCCGCCTCCCTCCACAACCGGATCCCGGGCGACACCGAGTACCTCGCCCGCGCGCGCCAGGCCTGGCGCTGGTTCGCCCGCAGCGGGATGATCAATGGATCCCACCTGGTCAACGACGGCCTGGCGACGCAGAGCGGAAACTGCGGCAACAACGGCGGCACCACCTGGACGTACAACCAGGGTGTGATCCTGGGCGGCCTGACGGAGCTGCACCGCGCCACCGGCGACCCGTCCCTGCTCGCCACCGCCCGGCGGATCGCCGACGCCGTGACCACCGACCCGGGCCTGTCACCGCGCGGAATCCTCACCGAACCCTGCGAGGCCGCCGCCACGTGCAACTCCGACCAGGCGGCGTTCAAGGGCATCTTCGCGCGGAACCTCGCCGAACTCGACCGCGCGCTCCCCGGCCACCCGTACCGGAACTACCTGACGACCCAGGCCCGCTCTGCCTTCACCTACGGCCGGAACAACGCCGACCAGTACGGACTGCGCTGGACAGGCCCGTTCGACCAGGCCGACATCGCCCGCCAGGAGTCCGCCGTGAGCCTGCTCATCGCCGTCCTGTAACCACTGAGCGAACGGACCGACCCGCCCACGACGACGCCGCCACATCCGCCACGCCACGTGAACACCGGCCGGCGGGAGATGTTCGCCGCGATCGTGCACGACCATCAGGTCGAGCGGCGGCGGATTCGGCAGGCGACGCTGAACGGGATCCGCTCGACACTGCGCAGCGCACTGAACACCGCGCTGCGGGACGGTCTCATCAGCGAGAACCCGGCGGCGCTGCCGGCGATGCCGGCGGCGCGGCGGCCGCGGGAGGTGGTGTGGACCGTCGCCCAAGTCGAGCACTGGGAACGGACCGGGGAGCGGCCGGCGGTGGCGGTGTGGACCCCCGAGCAGACTGCCGCGTTCCTGCACGCCATCCGCGGGCACCGCCTCTACGCCGTCTACCACCTGATCGCGCTCAACGTCCGCCAGGACGGCTGTCCTCCCTGGTCAGGGGTGGTGGGTCGCGTGGGACTCGAACCCACAACCTACGGATTCATAGGCGTGCCGATCTGGTTCGGAACCGCCGCACATGTTGCAGCTGCGCTCCCAAGCCCCTGGCAATACAGCCCAGCGACTCACCACTGCGCCAACGACTCCACGGCTCCTCCTGCTGAGCCGTCGAGAATCCGTGGTCCCGCACTCGCACCTTCGAGACGATCAAGATCCCTTGAACCCAAGATCTAATCCCGACATCTTGGGTTCCCGGTGAACCCGGCAGGTCGCAGTGGCCCACCGGCCGTGTCGATGGGCCGAGAGGGGTTCTGGGCGGGGTCTCGGAGGGGGCGGCTGATGAGCCGACCTCGGCAGGTCTGCTCAGGATGGCGCGTTGAGTTCTTCGGCGGCGTCCTGGTAGGCGCGGGCGGCGCGGGCGAAGTAGTCGAACAGCACTTCGCGCTCCTCGGGTGAGTAGCCGCCGATGATCTCGCCGATCTTCTGGCGGGCGGGGGCCAGGACCTCGTCGAGGCGGGCGGGTCTGCCGACCGGTTCGACGATGACCTTGCGTCGGTCGCCGGGCGAGGGCACGCGGCGGACGTAGCCGGCCTGCTCGAGGCGGTCGATGAGCCGGGTGGTCGGCCCGGTCGTCAACCCGGTGCGTGCGCCGAGTTCCCCGGGGGTCATGGCGCCAGACAACTCGAGGACGTTGAGCGCGTACAGGTCGCTCGCCCCCAAGTCGCAGACCTTGGCGCCCGCGTGCCCGTGCAGCATCACCGCGCTGAGGTAGCGGCGGTAGATCCGGCTCTCCTCCGACTGCGCCCCCGGCCGTGGTCCCGGTGTTGACACGAGATCCTCCACTCCCTAATCTCTTCCTCAACGAAGAAAAATCTTCGACAAAGAAACTTCTCCTAAGAAGTCATCATGAGAGGGTACCGCCATGAGCGCCACCACCGGCACCGAGCAGGTCACCGACGCCTCCAAGCGGCCTCGGGCGCGCCGGGTCAAGCAGGTCGTGGGCGTGGGGGCCCTGACGCTTGGGCTGGCCGCGGGAGGCACCTACCTGTGGCTCAACAGCACCTCGAACGTGCGCAACACCGGCAACCCCGACTGCACCTCCGTCGCCCCGACCGGCGCCCCTACCGCCGATGCCCACCGGCAGGTCTGCGCGACGCTGAGCGCGATGACCGACGCCTGGGGCCGCAGCGACGCCGAGGCCTACGGCAAGGCGTTCACCCAGGACGCCACCTACACCACCTTCGTAGGCAGCCACTACCAGGGCCGCCGCGACATCACCGAAGGCCACCGTGCCCTGTTCGGCGGCTTCCTCAAGGGCACCAAGCTGGCCGACTCCTACCTCGGCATCCGCTTCTACGGACCCACTGTCGCGATCGTCACCACCCGCGGCGACACCTACGAGGGCAAGCCCAAGAAGCCCGGTGAGCTGTCCAAGACCCAGACCTACACGCTGATCCGCCAGGACGACGGGCAGTGGCGCATCGCGGCCTTCCACAACACCAAGCGGCAGCGAGTCATGGAGCGCATCTCGTTCCTGTTCGACGCCGGCACCAAGCCCGCCGCCGAGAAGTGACCGACCACGCCACCCGACCGACCACACCGCTCAACCGACCACACCACCGAAGGGACCTGACGCCATGGACTCCACCACCGCGACCATCGAGATCCGCGCGCTGCTCGACCGGGCTTGCGACGCCTGGAACCGCGGCGACGGCACCGCCTATGGAGCCTGCTTCACCGCCGATGCCACCGACGTCACCTACGTCGGCACCGTCTACACCGGCGGCCACGAGATCGGACGGGCTCACCAGGCACTGTTCGACAGCTTCCTCAAAGGCACCCGGCTGCACATGGAGATCGTCGACATCCGCTTCTACGGCACCGACACCGCCATCGTGGTCACCCGAGGCGAGTCGGCCGGCAAGACCCCTGACAAGCTCGGCAAGGTCGCCACCTACACCCTCGTCCGCGACACCAGCGGCTGGCGGATCGCCGCCGTCCAGAAGACCAAGCGCAAGCCGCTGATGGAGGCCGTCTCCTTCAAGTTCCAGCCCGCCACCAAGCCCGCCACGCGCTGATCACACGGCGCCGATCACACAGGAGAACGCCATGACCTCCATCGCCGTCATCGGGGCGACCGGCCGCACAGGACGGCTCATCATCCAGCGGGCCCTGGCCGACGGGCACCACGTCACCGCGATCGCACGCCGACCCCAGTCCCTCGCATCGACGAGTCCCCGACTCACCACCGCCATCGCCGACATCCACACGCCCGGCTCACTCCACGGACTCCTGGACGATCACGACGCGGTGATCTCCGCGCTCGGCGCCAACGGCCGCGGTCCCACCACCGTCTACTCCGCCGGCACCGCCGAGATCATCTCGGCCATGAAGCCCCGTCGGCGGCTCATCGTGATCTCCTCGGCAGGGCTCGGCACCCCCGCCGACGCCGGACCCGGCACCCGCCTGGCCGCCCGGCTCCTGCATCAGCTCATGCGGCACACCTACACCGACATGACCCGTATGGAACAACTCCTCGCCGACAGCGACCTCACCTGGACCGCCGTCCGCCCGACCCGACTGACCGGCCGCCCCGCCACCGGTCACCCCCGCGTCTCCATCGGCGCAACCACCCGCGTCGGCAACCACACCACCCGGACCGACCTCGCCGCCTACACCCTGAACGCGATCAACGACCCACGCACCCACCGCACGCGGGTCGCCATCTCCTCCTGACCACCTTGCCGACGATCGGGACGGACGCCGAACGGCAGGCGCCACGGCTCCTTCACGACCTTCATCTCCGGGAGACCGCCCGGCCGTACTTTGCCGTGATCGCTTGTGCGAGGCTCTGGGCGCGGGCTTGGAGGATCGTCCCGCGCCTACTTCCAAAGAAGAGCGGCACCGCCCTCCCCTTGAGCGCTCCATCAAGTCGCTGAGTGGTCACATTGGCCCTGTTTGGCCCACATTCGGCTCAATCCATCAGCGCTAGCTCAACATCTTTGATGCCCAAGGTCGGTTGCGTGGTGGAGCGGCGATTGCCTGCTACGCCGAGCTTTCGGTGATGGCCGTGCTGGCGGAGGGGCAGAAGGTCTGGACTCCGTGTCGTGACGCACGAGGTCGCGCACGCCACCCACACCAGGCGGGGGCGTGCCCGCGAGCCGCCCTCGAGCCGACATGGGGGCGAAGTGGGGCAGACGCGGCGGTGGACAAGCCTGGCATGCTCGCGTTTCCCCTGGTGAGGGGTGGTGGGTCGCGTGGGTGAGACTAGGGCCGGGTCTCTGCTCCCGGGAGAGGGAAGAGGGCTGGTGAGGTGATCGGCGCGCCGCCGCGCCGCCGAAGAGGAAGAGGCCGGAGCCGTCGCCGAAGTCCTGGCCGCCCATCGCGCGTCCCTTGTTCCGGTGGTCCTTGCCTTCTTCGTCGGCGCGCCGAGGGGGCTGGGGCGGGGGCCGTACTAGGTTCGGGGGTGAGGCGGGCTCCCGGACTCATGGAGGGTGGGGCTCATGAGCGGTAACGCACCAGAGGTATGGATTTCGGCGGCCGAAGGAGACCTGATTCGCGCAGATGCGATCGTGGTCCTGCGTCAGGACAAGACCGGCCGGTTGACGGTGCAGTTGCGCGACGAGGCGAAGGTCAGCGTTCCCCTCTTGGAGGGGGCGGCGGGAAGCGGACGTCCGCCCGCGGACTTCCACCGCCGGCTGGTCAGGATGATCGCCGAGGTCGCGGACTCCGGTAGCGCGCAGCTGATCAGTGCACGGTGTGTCGACGGCGGTTGGCGCTGGATCAGCGAACCCCTGTGAGGGGAGGCGCGCGACGGCCCCGATCGCAGGGGCGCAGTCACTGTGCCTTCATGCGGGGATGCGGAGGGCGAGGAGGGCGACGTCGTCCTCGCCGCTGAGTTCCATGCGCTCCAGGAGCTGGTCGCACAGTTCGGCCACGGGGAGCCGGGCCAGGTGGGCGCTGTGGCGGCGAAGGCCGGTGAGGCTGTCGGTCAGGTCGGTGCCGCGGGTCTCGATGAGGCCGTCGGTGTAGAGCAGCAGGGTGGACAGCGCGGGCAGTTCGCGGGTGCCGTCGGGTCGGCCACCGGTGAGGCCGGGGTTGCCGAGCAGCATTCCGTGCTCTTGGAGGAACGTCGTGGCGCCGTCATGGGTGATCAGGAGCGGCGGGGGGTGGCCCGCGTTGCACCAGCGCAGGTGCCAGGGTCCGGCGGCGGTCTTCTCGACGCGGGCGAACACGGCGGTGGCGAGTTCGGCGTCGCTGACGGCGTCCATCACCGCGTCCAGGCGCTCCAGGACGGTGCTCGGGGGTGCGGCGAGGTCCCAGGCCAGGGCCCGGAGCATGTTGCGGACCTGTGCCATGCGGGACGCCGCGTTCAGGTCGTGGCCCATGATGTCGCCGATGACCAGCCCGGTGGCGCCGTCGGCGAGGGGGAAGGCGTCGTACCAGTCGCCGCCGACCCAGCTGGCCTGGGCGGCGGGCAGATATCGGGCCTGGAGTTGCAGGTCGTCCGGTTGGGGCAGAGGGGTGAGCAGGCTGCGCTGCATGGCCTCCGCCGTGTTCCGTTGGGTGGCGAAGAGCCGGGCGTTGGACAGGACGAGGCCGGTGCGGCGCGCGATGTCCTCCACGACGAGCCGGTCCTCAGGACCGTAGTCGTGCCGGGGACGGGAGTAGCCCAGGGTCAGCGCGCCATAGGTCTCGCCCCGGGCGGCCAGCGGGGTGATGATCACGCTGTGGGCGTCCATGGTCTGGAAGAGCTCGTGCTGGGCGGCGGTGAGCGGCTCGTCGGAGTAGGGCCGGGCGGCGTCGCCGCCGACGACCATGGTCGTGCCGCCGTGCAGCACTCGCGCGAGGGGGCCGCGCGGGGACCGGGGGAGCGGCGGTAGCGGCCCTTCCAGGCGAGCGATGTCGGCGGGGGAGAACTCGCGGTGGGTCGCGGCCACCCGCTCGACGCGTCCGTCCGGGACGAGAAGGTCGACCTCCGCCCAGTCACCGAGCGCGGGCACCGCCAGCCGGACCAGCCGCCGCAGCACCTCGTTCTCGTCCAGGGTGGACGACAGCACGGTGGTGATCTCGGCGACCAGCGCCAGCCGGGAGTTCGCCCGCCGCGCCTGCTCCATCCGGTTGTGCTGCTCCCGCTCGATCCGGAGCCGCTCGGCCGCGTCATGCAGCACGATGACCGCTCCGGTCACCGCTTCGGCTCCGCGTCCCTCAGTTCCCGGCTCGTCGGCGTGGATCGGAGCGGATGACCAGGCCAGCATCACCGGGTGCCCGTCACGATGGGTGAACGAGTCGCCGTCGGCGTTGTCGGGGACACCGGCCCGCAGCGCCCGCAGGACGCGGTGGTCTCGCAGCGGAGGGGCGTCGCCCGCTGCGACGCGGGGCAGGAACCGCTCCACCGGTCGTCCCAGCGCCTCCTCGGCGGTGTAACCCAGCAGATTCCGGGCCGAGGGATTCCAGGCCGTGATCCTGCCCGACGCGCTGACGGCCACGATCGCCGAGTCCATCGCCTCGACCGGGCCCGCGTCGTCCGCGCCGACCCGGTCGTGCGGCTGCCCGCTCATCTGTTCCTCCTGGTCGGACATCAGGATCCCTCCCCCTCACGGCCACCGGAACACCTCGGTCCCGCGGGTGCGCGGTCCGATCTGCGGCCGGCCCGGTCCCCGGAGGGTCTCGGGTGCACTGCGCGGTCGCCTCCGGCCGGCCGGTTCAGGAGACGATCAGAGAGACGACGGCGATGACCGCGCATACGGCGGTCAGCGCTATGGCCATGCCTGCGGCGAGGCCCTTCATCAGCGCGAGGTATTCGTCCTTCATCGTCATTCGCCCGCTTCGGAGTTCGGTGGCTTCTCGTCGGGGCCGCCTGGGTGCGGAGCGCGTGGCGGGGGATCACGTGGGCGCCCGATCAGTGAACGGCCCGCGCCGTCCGGTACGACCGGCGTGGCCGGACACGGTGCGCTGCGGCCGCCGCCGTGCCCGTGGCGTCCGGAGTCCCGGCGGTCATGACGTGGCCGCGGCCTGGGCTTTCGGAGCCGTCTGGGCCACGAGCACGCGGTCCAGACCTGTGAGGTGGAGGAGTTCGGTGAGTTGCCGGTTCGGGGCACCGATGCGGACGATGATTCCGAGTCCTGCCGCGCGGCGCTGGACGCCGACCAGAACGGCGAGCCCCGCCTCGTCGCAGGACGGCACCTCTCCCAGGTCGAGTATCAGCAGCCTGCCGCTTGGACGCAGCATGCGCAGCAAGTGCTCGCGCAGTGCCGGCGCCGCGGAGGCAACGAGGTCGCCGTGCAGTGCGACGATGGTGTGGCCGGGACGCCGGCGGGCGGGCACCCGTCCCGTGGCGGGTGCCGTGGTCAGATCATCGGCAGTGGACGCGGCGGTCATGGCGCTCATTGGTGATCTCCGATCACGGAACGCTCTACCGCCCCGGGAGGTGGGCGATGGATGACACCGAATCGCGTGGCACGGGAGGCGAGGATCTCCTCCGCGGCACATGGCCGACCGGGACCGCTGTCTTGCGGCGTTTGTGAATCGAGCACTGTGCGGGCCATCTCGAAGGCCTCGTTCTCGGTCTGTGGGGGACCGGGTCGTGATCGCCGGAGACAGCGCCGACATGGCGGTCCGCGCATGAAGTGCCTCCAGTACCACGGAGCCTACGCCACCGGGCCTGGCCCGGGGGTGCTGCCGGCGATCGAGGTCATTGGAGTGCCGGACCGCCCTGCGCCGGCTCATCGCGATGAGTGGGCCTGCGCGTTCGGGGGTATGAGCTGGCCACACCTCCAGAACAACGGGCACGAACGCCGGGCGCCCCCTCTGGGCCAGCAAAGGCAGGGCACGCTGTGGGCGCGATGGATCAGATGGTGCGGTTATTCGGTCTCCCCAGACCATCCCGGCCCCAACTGGCATCCGCCCCACCGCTGGCAGCCGCGCAGCACCGGGAATTGGCCGACGCCATGCGATGCCTGCCCGGGGGTTTCCAGGATCGCCTTCCCGCCTCGACGCTGCGGCGCGTGGCCGACTCGGCCGCCCGCGGGCGGTGGGAGAAGGCGATCGGCGAGCTGATCATGGGCCTGTACATGAGGGACGCGCCGGTCAGCGCAGCGGAGCGCGACGAACTGCGCGACGCTCTGCAGGCGCTCGGGGTGCCGGCCCATCGCCTCGACAGACTGCGCTCCCGCTGACCCCAGCGGCCACGGAGCCGGTTGGGCGGACGGAGCCCGGCGGGGCCTCGGCAGCTCTCTTCACGCCTGCATTTCTCGCCACGCTGAGCGGCCAGGGGACGTCCTTCGTGCCGCGCTCCAATACTGATCACTGCAGATCAGGGACGCCAAGAAGCCCCCAGGTCGCCCCTGGCGGCACGGATTCGACACCTCCGGAAGGACGGAAATTCGGGATTGGAAATCCCTCTCCGTCAAACCCTCGGAATCAAAAGACAGGGGAGAAATGTCGAAAACTTGGGCGGATATTACTCCAGGTTTTTAAGGCGCCGAGGGTTGGGAGCTAGAGTGAACGTATCCGGCAAAGACGACATCCCCACCCTAGAGGGTGATCCGCCACACCGGCTCGTTCACTGCTCGGAACCGCTTCGCGGTTCAAGGGGAAGGGGAATTCCATGCGTGCCACCGCGGAACCAGGAACGATCGTCGGCCCTCTGTCGCCCTCGGCCCCCCGGCTCGTCCTGCAGCCGTCCGCCCCGCTCAGCCGAAACCGTTCAGAACGGGGGCGCACGCTTCTGGACGGTGCGTGGTGGCCCCGCTCGGCCGATCCGGTCGCCGAACTGCCCGGGTTGCTGCTGGCCTTGAGGGCCTACGGCCCACCCGACGACCGCCGGCCGATCAGCCACGTTCTGCTGCGGGCGGCCGACTGGGACAGCCATCCGCGCCGCCTGCTCGTCAACGGTCCCGACGACACCCGCGAGGTCATGCTGAGCTGGTTCGACAACCTGCCCGCCGGGCTGCTCACCGCGATCTACGCCGACGGCCGCCGCGTCGAGCTGCTCACCGTCCCGGCCGCCACCGGCAGTGCGGCGGCTCAGGCGACCCTGGAGAGGGCCGCCGATCCGGCCGGCAGTCTGCCCGCCCGCGACGTGCCGGCCGCACCGACCGCTCCGGCCGAGCCGCGGGACGGGTGGGGCGCCGAACCACCCGGAAGCACCTCGACACGGCAAGGTGAACGACTGCGTGAACCGGCGACGTCGCGCTGATCAGCGGACGCGGTTCACACGGCCGGATCCACCACCTCGCGATCGGAGATCGCCATGACCGGCAGCAGGCCCACCGCCCTGAGCAACCGATACGCCGACCACACCAGGTTCGCAGCAGTGAACCGCTCCCATGGAGCCGCCAGGGCCACTGTGTTTCCCCGCGGACGATCGGGAGTCGCCATTCTCGCCTTGCAGGGCGATCTCGACATGGCGTCCGCCCCCGCACTGGGCGAGCATCTGCTCGTCGCGCTGCCCCGGAGCGCCCGGCTGCTGATCCTTGACCTGAGTGGGGTGACCTTCTGCGACGCGGTGGGGCTGACCATGCTGATCGGCATCCAGCGCCAGGCCACCGGACTCGGCCTCACCCTGCGGCTGTCCGGCCCCCGCCCGCAGGTCGCCAAACTGCTGCGCATCACCGGCCTGGACCGCGGTCTCAACGTCCACCCGGACTCTTCTCTCCACGCTCCGGATACCGGCGGCTGATGCGGCCGGAGAGGAAATCCACGCCGCTCTGGCCTCGCGCGGCGGGCGAGGCGAGCTCAACACCGCGGGGTCGTCGTCCTTCAATCCATCGAGGAAGTGGTCTGCGATGCCGGAACAACGGCCCCATCTACCCGCGGACGGCGGGCCCCCCGACTTCACCGTGCTGGCCGACGGGCTGATCCGCCAGGCGTTCACCGTCAGCATGGACCTGCACCAGGACCTCGCCCGGCTCAGCCCACAGGACGGTGACGACCAGCCCCCTCGGCGGCAGCGCGACGGCCGACCTGCCGCCGCGGCTCCGGCCCACCGCCGGGTGACCCCCGCTGAGGCCGAGCGGCTACGCAGGACGCTGCGGCAGGCGATCGGCGCACTGGACGAGATCATCCACGGCATCCGCGCCGCGGCGCTCGCCCACGCCATCGCCCCCCAGGCGCCGCCGGCCCCACGGGCCACGACCTCCCCGCCCGACGGGAGACTCCACGCAGTACGTCACCGCCGCTGGACGGCGGAACGGCCACGCTGAGGCCATCGGCAAGCCGAGCGCAGCCGCGGCGTCCCTGCTTTCGGGATGGGGCGGATGCCGGTCCTCACCGACGCGGCGCCCGAGTACTACTCCGCCGATGGCCGCGCGCTCATCGCGACCTCCCTGCTCGGGATTGACGCCGACGAGTCGCGCGTGCGCCGCCGGCTGGAGGAGATCTACGGTGACACCGCCGGGTGGCTGCTGATCGCCACGTATCCGATCGAAGGCGCTCTTCCGGCGATGCTCCCGCCACTGCGGCTGCGCCGCTCGGTGCGGATACGCGGAGGACGCCACGTCTGCGGCGACCACGGTGCCGCCCGGGGACCGCGACACCGGCTCCATCCAGGGTGCCCTGGTGTCCGGCCGCCGCGCCGCCGAACCATGCGGTCGTCACCAGCGGACAGACCTCCTCGGACCCGGCAGGGCACCGTGCCACCTGCACCTCCTGGCGGCGCAGGATCGGCGGATTTCCGGGCGTGACCAGGGCGTTTGGAGGTCCCGATCGAGCCCGCGAGCCAACAGGAGGACAAAGGGGGGCGTCGCCCCAGTCGGCGCCCTCTGGGCGCGCTGGGCTCCCGTCCGGGGCGTCGCGGCATCGGGGTGCGGAAAGGGGCATGGGAAAGGGGCGATTCGCGCAAAGGCCATCACTGGGGCCGATCACCTGACTTCCGGTGCCCATGCGGTCATCGGTCACGGTGATGACACTTGTCGTGGATTGACTGTTTCCCGTCCGGCGCCAACGGGATTGGCTTAGGGGTGAACGAGCGGCCCCTTTCCGCGCTCCTGCGGAAGATATGCCGGGGCCCCTGCCCTGGCCGGTCCGGATGACCGTTGCCGGGCAGCCATCGATTCAAGGCTCGTCTAGGAGCTCGGTCATGGGCATCATCGCCTGGATCATCCTCGGCCTGGTCGCCGGAGTGATCGTCCACCTGGATCACCGCCGTCGCCGGATCGGCCCTCCTCCTGCTCGCCTACCCTTCATCACCACACGCCGCGCCGGACACGGCGGCGGCGGCCGGAACGGCCGGCGTTCCGCCGCTCGAACAGCTGGGCAGGCCGCAGGTGAAATGGCCCTGGGGCGGCGGTGGACCGTGGCGGCCCGGAGCCCGCAAGGACCTGAAAGATGCGCGGGACCGCGGTCATAGGCGCACCGAGCCGTTCCCGTGCTCCCACGGAGCACATAGCACGCCCGGCATGACGAGAGTGGGACATCATGGAGCCGCTGCGACCCGGCGACCCATCACGGCTTGCCGGTTTCCGGATCCTCGGCCGGTTGGGCGAGGGGGGCCAGGGGATGGTCTATCTCGGTGAGACCGGCGGCGGGAGAGCCGGTCGCCGTCAAGGTGATGCACCGCGGGGATGACGAGCGTGCACGGGCAAGGTTCGTCCGCGAGGTGGCCGCGGCACAGCGCGTGGCGAGCTTTTGCACCGCCGCCGTGCTGGCCGCCGAGGTCGATGGTGAGCGACCGTTCATCGTGTGCGAGTACATCGCCGGGCCCTCGCTCCGGGACCTGGTCCGCCGGCAGGGACCGCGCCGCGGTGGTGACCTGGACCGGCTGGCGCTGGGCACGGCCACCGCCCTGGCGGCCGTTCATCATGCCGGCATCGTGCACCGCGACTTCAAGCCCGCCAACGTGCTGATCGGCCCGGACGGGCCCCGGGTGATCGACTTCGGGGTCGCGCGGGTGCTGGAGGCGAGTACGAGCGCCACCAGCCAGGTGATCGGCACACCCTCCTACATGGCCCCCGAGCAGTTCTTCGGCGAATGTGCCGGGCCCGCGGCCGACATGTTCGCCTGGGCCACCACGATGGCCTTCGCGGCGAACGGATCACCCGCGTTCGGCGATGACACGATCCCGGCCGTAATGCGACGGATCCTCGACGAGGATCCCGAACTGGGCCGGCTGACGGGACGACTGCGCGCCCTGGCGGCCGCGTGCCTGGCCAAGGATCCGGCTCTGCGGCCCAGTGCCGGCCAGGTGATGTGCGACCTGCCTGCGGCCGCCGCCGGCTGCCGGCGCGCACTCGCAAGCGGATGAGGGGCTGCGGCGAATCTCCGCTGCTGCACGTCTCGGTTCGCGGTTCGCCAATCGGCCCGTGCGCTCCGTACGAGAAGGTCCGGTACGCGGCATCGCCGCGTACCGGCCCGTGGTCGAGCCGCGGGGCGGCTCAGAGGGTGAGGATCTGGTACAGCATCCGGTGGTACTGCCGCAGCCCGATCCGGAGCCGCTCGGTGTCGCCGCTGGAGATCTCCTGCTCGAGCGCGTGCTTGCGTTCATCGAGATCGTCCGGGGCCGCCCGAGTTGCCTTCCAACGGGCGGCCCCGGAGAGATCCGGCTGGTCCCCCGACATGGCGGATCACTGCTCAGTGAAGATGATCCGTCGAGCGTGATGCGAATGGAGTCGACTGACCGCGTGGCTGAGGGTCGGGCGCCCGACCGTGAGCGACGGCGTCCCCGATGGGGGGCCTTCTCAGGTGGTGGGAGGGGGAGCGGGCGGGTCTACGACCGTGGTCGCGGCGGGTTGCGGGGCGCCGTTCGGCGTGGCGGCGGGGAGGGCGGCGGTCTTCTCGCGGGCGAGGAAGGCTCCGAGTTCGGCGATGGTGGTCATCAGCGGGGCGGGGAACACCACGGTGCTGTTCTTGTCCACGCCTATCTCGACCAGGCTCTGCAGGTTCCGCAGTTGCAGCGCAAGGGGGTGGGCCATCATCGTGTCCGAGGCGTCGCCGAGGGCGGCGGCGGCCATCGACTCGCCCTCCGCGCTGATGATCTTGGCGCGCTTCTCCCGCTCGGCCTCGGCCTGCTTGGCCATGGCGCGTTTCATGGTCTCGGGGAGCTGGATGTCCTTCAGCTCGACCAGGCTCACCTCCACGCCCCAGGCGATGGTGGTGACGTCGAGGATCTCGCGGATGTCGGCGTTGATGCGGTCGGTCTCCGACAGCGTCTGGTCCAGGGTGTGCTGCCCGACCACCTTGCGCAGCGTGGTCTGGGCGATCTGGTCGATCGCGGCGCGGACGTTCTCGATCGCCACGACCGACTTCACCGCGTCGGCCACCCGGTAGTAGGCCACCGCCGAGACGTCCACGCTGACGTTGTCGCGGGTGATGATGCCCTGCGACTGGATCGGCATCGTGACGATCCGCAGGGTCACCCGCCGCATCACGTCCACCACCGGAATGATCAGCCGCAGGCCGGGCTCGCGAACGCCGCGGACCCGGCCGAGCCGGAACAGCACCCCCTGCTCGTACTGCTTGACGATCCGCACCGCCATCGCGAGCAGCAACAGCGCCACCAGCACCATGATCATGACAACGGCGATCAGGATTCCCATCGAATACTCCGCTCGGTGGGGGCTGGGCCTGGACGGGCCGTGTGGAAGACCCCTATTACAGACAATCCCGTCCGGCCGCCGGGGGATACCGCCGATACGGTCTGAGCCGATCACCACGACCGATCACCGCGCGGGTCGGGTGGAGGCCGGTGGATCGGTGGCCGGCGGGTCAGCCGGCCGGTTGGTCGGCGGTGACGAGCCAGCCGAGCCGTTCGGACATGCCGCGGGCGCAGGCGACGACGGCGCGGACGTGAGGGGAGTCGTCGGCGGCGCGCCACAGGATCGACCAGGGGTAGAACGAGACCGGTTCGGTGAGCGGGCGCCAGATCGTCCCCGGGAGGGCGGAGATGCAGGAGGAGGGCACGCAGTACAGGCAGCGGCCCTGGGCGACCAGTGTGGACGCGGCGCGGATGCTTTCGACGGTGCCCTGGTGCACCGTGGGGGTGAAGCCGGCGGCGCGGCACATCTCGACGGTGAACTGGTTGAACTCCGGGGCCTTCATCTCCTCGGCCAGCAGCAGCGGCTCGCGGGCCAGGGCATCGACGGGCACCTCGTCCAGGTCGGCGAACCGGTGCCCGCGGGGGACCAGGACGCCGAGGCGGTCCTGGCGGAACAGGTGCGAGGCGATCCCGCCGGGTGCCTGTGCGGCGCGGCCGATGCCCACGTCCAGGCGCCCGTCGACGAGCTGCTGGTACTGCTCGGGGACACCGGCCTCGACCTGGTGGATCACCAGGTCGGGGTAGCGTGCCTGGGCCTCGTGCAGGATCTGCGGCATCGAGTCGTAGCTGGCGTCGATGATGCCCACCCGCAATGCCGGCGAGGTGCCCTGCGCGGTCCGGGCGACCTGGGCGGCGCGCTCCACGTGGGCGAGGATCTGCCGCGCCTCGACCAGGAACGCCGCCCCCGCCACGGTCAGGGCGACGTAGTGCGTGGTGCGCTCCAGCAGGCGCACCCCGAGCTCCCGCTCCAGCCGCTGTACCTGCTGGCTCAACGCCGACTGCACGATGTGCTCGCGGGCCGCCGCGCGCCCGAAGTTGAGCTCCTCGGAGACGGAGACGAAATAGCGGAGCTGGCGCAGTTCCACGTCTCCCGCCTTCCGGGCCGGAACAGCTGGACCCTCCAGCAGCGTACATCGCGGCGTGCGCCTGAAACTGTGCATCGCCGGTCGACGGTTATCGCCGCAACTGATGATCCCTGACCGCATTGCCCGGTTCGGTCCGGCCCAAGAGCGGGCTCAACTGGGAGTAGGCGCCTTCCGCGCTCCCGAGCCCGCCGGCGGCGTTCGAGCCGGTCGTCCCTCACCGGAGGGCATCTACCTGGAGTCGAAGACCATGACCGTGATCGTCCCCGCAGGCGACCCTCGAAGCGGCGCACCGGACCAGACCCGCGGACCAGGCAGCGTCCGAGGCAGCGACTACGCGGTGCTGTCGCGGCAGGTGAAACGGGCCGGGCTACTGGCCCGGCGGCCCGGCTACTACTGGGTGAAGGCCGCGACGAACCTGCTGTTCCTCGCCGCGGGCTGGACCGCTTTCGTGCTGGTCGGCCCGTCCTGGTGGCAATTGGCGGTGGCGGCGTTCCTGGCGGCCGCGTTCACCCAGACCGCGTTCCTCGGCCACGACGCGGGCCACCAGCAGATCTCCGGTTCCAAGCGGGTCAACGTCCTGCTTGGACGGCTGCACGGCAACCTGCTGGTCGGCCTCGGCTACGGCTGGTGGGTCGCCAAGCACAACCGGCACCACGCCCACCCCAACCAGATCGACCGCGACCCCGACATCGCCACCGGCGCGATCGCCTTCACCCGCGACAACGCCCAGGCCCGCGGCGCCTTCGGCGTATGGCTGGCCCGCCGCCAGGCCTGGCTGTTCTTCCCGATGCTGCTCCTGGAAGGACTCCACCTGCACGTGGCGAGCGCCCGGGCACTGCTCGGGCATGGCGCGACCTCCCGGGCGAACACCCCGGGAACGACGCGGCTGGTCGAGGGCGGCCTGCTTCTCGTCCATGCCGCCGGATACCTCACCATCCTGCTCTGGGTCCTGGCTCCCGCCCAGGCCGTCGGCTTCCTCCTGCTCCAGCAGGGACTCTTCGGGCTCTACCTGGGGTGCTCGTTCGCCCCCAACCACAAGGGCATGCCGATCTTCGGCAGGGACCACGGGTCCGACTTCCTGCGCCGGCAGGTGCTGACCGCGCGCAACATCCGCGGCGGCCGGATCACCGACTTCGCGCTAGGCGGGCTGAACTACCAGATCGAACACCACCTCTTCCCCTCCATGCCGCGCCCCAACCTGCGCCGCGCCCAAGCCCTTGTGCGCGAGTTCTGCGCCCGCAACGACATCGCCTACCGCGAGACGACCCTCACCGGTTCCTACGCCGAGGTACTGCGTCACCTGCACGCGGTCGGCGGTCCCCTGCGGCCGGAACTGGAGTACTGACCCGCAACGCGACACCCGGAAGGGGAGGTTCGATGGATCACGAGATGAGGGTCCGCGCCATGGCCTCGGGCGTGCCGCACAGCCCCAACGGCTCGGCGCCGCGTTGTGAGCATCTGGACGGCTTGACCCCCGTCACGCCACGATCACTTGGTTGCGCGGCGTGTGAGGCACGGGGCGGCCGGTGGACGGCGCTGCGGCTGTGCCTGACCTGCGGCTGGGTGGCCTGCTCCGACGACTCGCCCGGACGGCACGCGCGAGCGCACTACCAGGAGACCGACCATCCGCTCGCCGCCGCCGTGGAGCCGGGATCGACCTGGAAATGGTGCTATGTCCACGAACGTCCCGTCTAACACTCTCGCTACGCGAAGTTACCGTCCATGCCGGAGGGCACATAGACGGCGTGGGGGAACTGAGCGGGCCCGAGGACGGGGTGGATCGGAGCGAAGGCTTCGGTGAGCGGCTGCTGGGACAGCTGCTGGACCGGGCGCACGAGATGCCGCCCCAGCTCATCGCACCGCTGGTGGCCGAGGAGGTGCGTGCGATCGGCGGCCGGGACGTCTCGATCCTGCTGCAGGACTACGCCCAGTTGACGCTGGTGCCGCTGTCGGGCCGGGGCCTCACCGACGGTGAACCGCTGCCGCTGGAGGGGTCCCCGGCCGGTCGCGCGTTCCTGTCGGAGACCGTCGTCGAACAGCGGCAGGCCGATGGTGTGCGGATGTTCCTGCCGCTTCTGGACGGCAGCGACGAGATCGGGGTGATGGCCCTGACCCTGGACAGGGTCAACGATGACGACCGCCGGCTGCTGCGGCGGCTCGCGGGCCTGGTCGCCGACATGCTGGTGACCAAGAACAACTACACCGACCAGTTCCTGCGGGCACGGCGGCGCGCGCCGATGAGCGTGCCCGCGGAGATCCAGTGGTCCCTGCTGCCCCCGCTCACCATGACGACACCGCAGGTCGCCGTCGCCGGGATCCTCGAACCCGCCTACGACGTCGCGGGCGACAGCCTCGACTACGCCCTCAACGACGACGTCCTGCACCTGGCCGTGATCGACGCGATGGGCCACGGTCTGAACGCCGCGGTCCTGGCCACCGTCGCCGTGGGCGCCTACCGGCACGCCAGACGCGCCGAGGCCGGGCTCGCCGAGCTGTACGCGTTCATGGACACCGCCATCGACGAGCAGTTCGGCCCCGACCACTTCGTCACCGCGCAGATGATGCGCCTGAACATCGGAACAGGCCACCTGCAATGGGTCAACGCCGGCCACCCCGCTCCCATGCTGATCCGCGACCACAAGGTCATCTGCGCACTGGAAGGCCACGGCACACTCCCCGTCGGCTTCGGCGGCTCCACACCCCAGATCAACCACCGCCGGCTCCTCCCCGGCGACCGAGTCCTGGCCTACACCGACGGCCTCGTCGAAGAGCACACCGCCGGCGGGACTCTGTTCGGCGAGGACCGCCTGATCGCCACCATCGAGCGCGTCGGCCCCGCCAGCGCGACCGCCCAGCAAATGGTGCGCGACCTCTCCCACACCCTTATGGGTGAGCGAGGCGGAATCACCAGCGACGACGCCACCCTCTTCCTCGTCGAATGGCGCGGTGGCACCGCCGACCACCTCACCCGGCCCCTCCTGTGACCACGAGACCCGGGCCAGGTGGCGGCCGGGCCAACGGGAGGTGAGGCGGTGAGGGATGGTGCAGATGACGACCGGTCATCTCCTGAAGAGAAGAGACGTTCGGAAATCCGCTGTTTCCGTTGCGGCCGGGGGGCGGTTTGATGGTGCTGAGATGAGCATGCGAGTCCGGTGACCATAAGGCACATCCGGACCGAATTCACGGCTCGTCCTAGGAGTCCGCTCATGGGCATAGACGCCTGGTTCATTGATGTGATCTCACCGAAGGGCGGCGTGTGATGCCGACAGCCGGTATCACTCTCCTCGTGGTCGGCGCGATTCTCGCTTTCGCCGTCACCGGATCCGTGAGCGGTATCGATCTGCACGCGGTGGGCGCCATCTTCATGGTCGCCGGCGTGGCCCTGCTGCTGCTTCCGCTGGTCGTGCGCGGAAGGCCGCGTCCGAAGCGGTGGCCGGCCCGCAGCCGCCAAGACGTCATCGACGAAGCGCACGCCAGGCAAAGACGGCAGAGGGTGCCCGATGAGCATGAAGAATGAATACTTTCGGCTGGTGATGGGACTCATCGGCGGCATGGTCATCGCGGTGGCGATCGTCTGCGTGCTCATCGCGGCGGTCGCCGTCGTCGTTTCCTGACAGGATCACCCGGTCGGGCGGCTGGGTCCCGTTGCCACCAGGCGAAGGAGCGGATGTACCGGGCAGCCTGCGGGAGGGCCGACGTCCATACGTCAGGGCGATGATGCCGTGGCCGTCCGCGCGGCCGCCCTCCCGGCGGGCGCCCGCCACCGGCCGGTGCGCAGATCGGGACGCGCGGCGGCGTCGACGTCGTTCCCGTCGGGGACGCTCACAGTTCTCTCCATCGGAACGAGCCCGGACCGGGACGTGCGCCGCAGGGCAGGCCGGTGTCACGGAACGTCATGGTGAGGGGGCGGAAGTCCCGTACCCGGGCGGGCCGGCCGGGCGCCGGGTCGGATCAGCGTGTCGCCGGGGCTTCGCGAAGTCGTCCGCCCTCGGATTCCCAGGCGTCCTCCGGGGCGTTCTGGGTGCCGGCCCGGTCCGGTCGGCCGGGTGCCGCGGTGAGGGCCGCCAGCAGGCCGGGGGTGTGCAGATGGTTGGCGGGGTGGGACGCCAGTTCCATCACCGCCTCGGCTTCGGCGCGGGTGGTGGAGACCGGGACGGTGAGCAGGTCAACGCGCCGCCCGTCGGCGTGAATCGCGGTGAGGAGCCCGGCGGGGAGTGAGTCGAACCAGCTCAGCCGTACCACCCGGGTGTCGGCCGGGCCGTCGATCCGCAGCCGGCGCGGTCGGCTGTCCCAGTCGTCCGCCCGCAGCAGGACGTGGGTGATGGGACGGTGGTCGTCGATGGGGCCGTGGTCCTGCAGCGCCAGGACCAGCCCGGGCAGCTCCGCGACCGGGTCGGCCGAGCGGGGCCACCAGGCGCCGTCCAGCGCGGTCCGCACCGAGCCGGGAGGAGCCGCGGGGCGCAACCGCAACCGTGGAGTCGAGGGTGGGGACAAACTGATCGTCGTGCGGCGTTCGGTGGTGGTCCACATGGCCGGCACCTTCTTCTGGATTTCGATCGATGCGGCGAGCCGGTTCCTCATCGGAGGCCTTGCGGGTCAGCGGCCGCAGTTGGGTGAGGCGGGCGGTGCCCAGAATCAGGGTCACCGCGATTCCGGCGGCCATCGCGGCCAGGAGCACGACCGCCAGCGGCAGGACACCGCTCATGCCGGCGAAAGAGATCCGCGCGTCGCCGGTGTTGCTTACCACGACCACCATGAAGACGGCCGACGGCTGCTGGTGCGACGCTCGTAAGAATTCGGCATGACTCCCCCTCTCGGGGGCGAGCCGGTGTGACGGAACAACCTCAGAATGAGGATGTCATCGTTGCCGGATAATTTTATCCTACCTCAACAATTCATGAATACTTGCAATTATCTGAAGATATTTCTCGGAAGGTGCGCAGGAACACGGGATCAGGGTTCATTTGAGCTCCGGGCGGGCGGTCATCGGCGCAAGTGATGGCGTGTGCACGCCTTGCCTGTTTCCCACCATCAGGCCGTCCGACTTGAATGAGAAGCAGCCGGTCACCACTGGGGGCTGCGCCCGGCTGGTCCAGGACCGTCCGCTCCTCCCCGAGCCGGCCGGCCCTGGACCACGGCCAACCCGTGGTGAGGCGAGACCTTTGGCCGGGTTGCTGAAGAGGAAGTGAGCCCCATGACCGTCCGGGACCGGGTCCCCGCGATCCGAACCTCGAAATGCAGCCCCTCTCCCGGCGCGCCGGACCGGGCCGACCACGAACAGCGGCCCTCGAACGTGGACGCCGCCTCGCCGGCGGTAGTGTCAGTCGGCCTGCCAGCGCCCGCACCGCGTGCCGTCCAGCAGGCACGCGCCTTCCTGACCCCCCGCCACGCCACCGGCGTGGACGAGTTTCTCTGGCAGTCCAGGGGACGGCCGATGCCCGACCGCGACGCCATCGGCGCGGTCCTCGACGCCGGTGACCGGGCCCAGCACGGAAACGGCGACAGTCCCGAGCCGGTCGAGGTCGCGGCGGCACTGCTGGTGCTGGGCGCGGTCCGCCTGAATCTGGACCAGACCGAGGCGCGCCTGCTCAGCATCGCCCAAGCCGCGGGCCTGAGCTTCGAACAGATCGCCGCCGTCCTCGGCCTCGGCGTCGAGGAGGCCGAGGAGCGCTACCGGCAACTCAAACCCCGCCTGGACGAACCGGCCGCACCGTCCCCGGCACCGCCGCGCCGCGCCGACGCTCTCGGAGGTTCCTCCCAGCGGTCGGGCACACGGCCCACGGATCAGCCGACCTGGGAAGAATTGGACGACGAAGACTGGGGAAACTGATTCAACCGGAAAATGAAGGAGTCCCAATGATCCAGATCTGGTGCGGCGCCGGGCGACCAGTAAGCGTCCCGCATCGGCAGGGCCTGGCTCGGGGGCTCAGCCGCCTGGACGCCTACGCTCGGATGCTGCGGTATCGGGCGCAGGGATAGAAGCGGGCGTCGGCTCGGCTTGTGCGCCTTCCGGCCCCAGGATGGCGTCAGCTCGGCACCAGGCATGATCGCCCACATGCCCACCGAAACGTGTTCGCCCTGGTGGAGGGTGGGTCGCGTGGGACTCGAACCCACGACCTACGGATTAAGAGAGGGGGCGGTTCGGTCTCTTCGAGACCCCGGGCTCATGAGGGACACCAGCATGAGCTGCGCGTTGGTTACTCCATCTCGGGACGCAACGGCCCGCCGACCGCATGGAGATGGCGCAGCGCCTGCGCGTAGGACTGGAGGAGACCCGTCTCGCAATAGGCGACGCCGTGGCGCTTGCTGAAGGCGTGTACCAGTGTCTGCGCGCGGCGCAGGTTGGGCCGCGGCATGGACGGGAACAGGTGGTGCTCGATCTGGTAGTTGAGCCCGCCGAGCGCGAAATCGGTGATCCGGCCACCGCGGATGTTGCGCGCGGTCATGACCTGCCGGCGCAGGAAGTCCGTCTTGTCGTTCCTGCCGAGCATCGGCATGCCCTTGTGGTTGGGGGCGAACGAACAGCCCAGGTACAGGCCGAACAGGCCCTGCTGGAGGAGGAGGAAGCCCACGGCCTGCAGCGGAGGGAGTACCCAGAACAGGGCGGTGAGATATCCGCCGATGTGGGCGAGCAGCAGACCGCCCTCAGCCAAGCGGGCCCTGCCCGGCCTGCGCGCGGTGGCCTTGCCGCCGAACAGGGCGCGGACCCCCGCGAGATGTAGGTGGAACCCTTCCAGGAGCAGCATCGGGAAGAACAGCCATGCCTGGTGCCGGGCCAGCCAGGCACCGGGGCCGCGCCGGGCCAGTGCGTTCTCACGGGTGAAGGTGATCGCTCCGGTGGCGATGTCGGGATCGCGGTCGACCTGATTGGGGTGGGCGTGATGCCGGTTGTGCTTGGAGATCCACCACCCGTAACTGAGCCCGACCAGTAGGTTGCCGTGCAGTCGCCCCAGCAGCTCGTTCACCCGCTTGGAGCCGGATATCTGCTGGTGGCCCGCGTCGTGCCCGAGGAAGGCGGTCTGCGTGAAGGTGACTGCCAGGAACACCGCCACCAGCAGTTGCCACCAAGACGGCCCGATCAGCGCGAAGGCCGCCCAGCCGGCCGTCAGCAGGACGAGATTCGAAACGATCTTGACGGTGTAGTAGCCCGGCCGCCGGGTCAGCAGCCCGGCCCGCTTCACCTCGCGGGACAGCAGCGCGTAGTCGCTGCCCCGCGGAACCGCCTCGTCCCGGTCCCGGGCGGGGACACTACCGGGGGTCGGAACATCCGTGGTCACGCTTGTGGTCACATTGTCTTTTTCCATACGGGCGAGCATTCCCGAGAAAGCACGCCAATCACTTACAGTGACATTCACTGGCCCGGACGCCGACACAGGCGATCCGAGCAGAGCCCATCAGCAGAGCCGATCGCCCGGCGGGCCGGTGAGCCCGGGTGCCATCGGCCATCACCGGCGCGGCGAGAAGCAGGACCGGGATGGTGAACCGCCACGGCGGTGAACATCACGATGGAGGCCGGAGCGGGGGTCGCGCGGCCGACGGTGCGGCCGAGATCACCTACTCGCGCAGCAGACCGGCGGTGGCGTGATCGATTTCCCCGTCGACACCACCACCGGGAACCTCTGCCGCTGCGCGGCGACGTTCAGCACTGCCGTCGTGGCGCTCGTCCTTCCTGCCAGGGGAGCCGCCATGCTTCGGAATGGGAGTCCAGGAAGGCGGTGAACCGAGCCGCGGACGGTGGAGAACGAGGGTGACCAGGCCCGGTGCGTGCCCGCGAGCCGACCTCGAGCCGACATGGGGACGAAGCGGGGCGAAGCGGGCGGCGGACAAGCCGGGCGTTCTCGTGTTTGCCCAGTTCAGACTAGGTGGGTCGCGTGGGACTCGAACCCACAACCTACGGATTAAAAGTCCGGAGCTCTGCCAATTGAGCTAGCGACCCGTCCTGGCAAGCGTACCGAGATCGGCGGGGGGTTCGCGACGGGGTTAGGGGGCGGGGGTCAGGTGGACGGGGAGGTGCTTGAGGCCGTTCTGGAAGTTGGAGGCCAGGCGGACGGGCGTGCCGGTGAGAGTGACGTCGTGGGGGAGGAGTTCGCGGAAGACGGCGCGCATCTGGGTGCGGGCCAGGTGGGCGCCCAGGCAGAAGTGGGGGCCGAAGCCGAAGCTGACGTGGTCGTTGGGGGTGCGCGTGATGTCGAAGCGGTCGGGGGACGGGAAGACGGTCTCGTCGCGGTTGGCGGAGGCGTGGTAGACGACGACCTTGTCGCCGGGCTCGATCTTCTGGCCGCCTAGGTCGAGGGGGGTCGTGGCGGTGCGGCGGAAGTCCATGACCGGTGGCCAGTAGCGGAGCATCTCCTCGACCGCGGACGGCAACAGGGACGGGTCGGCGCGGAGGCGGGCGTGTTCGGCGGGGTGGTCGAGGAGGGTGAGCAGGCCGCCCGGGATGCCGTTGCGGAGGGTCTCGTTCCCGGCGACGGCGAAGAGGAAGAACATGTTCTCGAACTCGTGGGCGGTGAGCCCGCCTTCGAGCATGCGGGACATGATGTCGCCGGACGGGCGGGAGCGCTTCTCGGCGGCGAGGGCGTGCGCGTAGGCGAACATGTCGGCGAGGGCCGTGTGGGAGCGCGGGTTGATGGGGCGGCCGTCGGGGCGGACGGTCTCGGACGGGCGGTGCTTCATCGCCTCGCGGGCCATGGGGGTCATCGCGGCGGTGTCGGCGGTGGAGAGGCCGGCGTAGTCGGGGTCCTGGTAGCCGATGACGCGGGACGCCCAGTCGTAGAGGAGGCGGCGGTCGGAGTCGGGGACGCCCATGATGTGGGCCAGCGTCCAGACGGGGAGGTCCGCGGCGAGCTCGACGAAGTCGGTGTCCTCGCCGAGGGCGGAGGCCACGAGGGCGCGCGCCCGCTCGTTGATGGTGTCCTCCAGGGCGCGGACGGCGCGGGGGGTGAACGCGGCGGCGACGATGCGGCGCAGGCGGGAGTGGTCCGGCGGGTCCTGGTTCAGCATCATCGCGCGGACGAAGGCGAGGTCCTCGGGGGTGTCGGGGTCGCGGATCTGGGTGGCGCCGAGGTGGGAGGAGAACAGGTCCGGGGAGCGCAGGACGTGCTTGACGTCGGCGTGCCGGAAGACCGCCCAGAAGCCGGGGCCCGCGGGCCAGGGGCCGACGGCCGGTTCGCCGACCCGGGCGACCGGTGACGCGGCGCGGAGCCGGGCGAACGTCGCGTAGGGGACGCCGGCGGCGTAGGTGGCGGGCAGGAAGATCTCCTCGTGCATGCCCTCAGCGTGCATCATGACGGGGTGAAGCCTGAAGAGATCCTCCGTGACAACTTCGCGCCGTGGGTGCTCGACCTGGGCCTGGTGCCCGAGGAGGTCGGGGACGGGACGGCGGTGCTGCGGCTGCCCTGGTCCGACCGCCTCGCCAGGGAGGGCGGCGCGCTGTCGGGGCAGGCGCTGATGGCGGCGGCCGACACGGCGGTGGTGCTGGCGGTGTCGGGGGCCAAGGGGGCCTTCGTGCCGATGACGACGGTGCAGCTCAGCACGACGTTCCAGCGGCCGGTGACGGGACGGGACGTGCTGGTGCGCGCGGAGCTGTCCAAGCTGGGCCGGACGCTGGCGTTCGCGGAGATCGACATGGCCGCGGACGGGCGGACGGTCGCGCATGCCAGCGCGGTTTACGCCATCATCGGCTGACATGACGCGTACAGAGAAGGTCGTCGTCGCGGACGGCGAGTTCGACCTGCGGGTGTGGGGGACGAGCGGTCCCGGGATCCTGCTCCTCCAGGAGATCTTCGGTGTCGGCGAGTACATGGAGGCGGTCGCCGAGGACCTGGTAGCGCTGGGGTTCGTCGTGGCGGCGCCCGACATGTTCTGGCGGATCGAGCCGAACTGGACGACCGTGCACAACGAGGAGGCCCTGCCCAAGGGGATGTCGATGGTCTCCCAGTTCGACTGGGAGAAGGGCGTAGAGGACGCTGTGGCGGCGCTGGGGGTTCTCAAGGGGCTGCCGGAGGTGGGACAGGTGGGCGTCCTGGGGTTCTGCTTCGGCGGGACGCTGGCGTACCTGGTGGCCGCGAACGCCCAGGTCGATTCGCTCGTCTCGTACTACGGGTCCGGTGTGCCGGACATGCTCGACAAGCTCGACGCCATCCAGGCGCCCGCGCAGTTCCACTTCGGCGGTGACGACGCGTACATCCCCCGGGAGGACGTCGCCAAGGTGGAACGTGCGGTCGAGCAGAGGGACCACATGGAGATCCACGTCCAGGAGGACGGAGGGCACGCGTTCCACAACCGCAAGGCGCCGATGTTCTACCAGCCGGAGCCCGCCGCGCGCGCTTGGCGGCTCACCGAGGAGTTCTTGCGGCGGACCCTGCCGGCCTAGCGCCGCGAAGGCCCCGCGCCGGGCGGGCGGCGCGGGGCCTGGCGTGCGCCCGGGTCAGATCCCGGGCCGGACGGCGCCGTGGAAGTTGCGCTTGTAGTAGCCGTTCAGCTTGATCTTCTTGACCCGCTTGCCGGAGCTCGGCGCGTGGATCATGTAGCCGTGGCCGGCGTAGATGCCCATGTGGCTCCTGCCGCCGTAGAAGAACAGCAGGTCGCCCTTGACGGCGCCCTTCCAGGAGACCTTCTTGTGGACCGCCTTGTAGATCTGCTGGGTGGTCCGGGGGAGCTTCACCCCGGCCTTGCGCCAGGATCCTCCCGCGAGCCCGGAGCAGTCCCAGGAGCCGGGGCCTGTCCCGCCGTAGCGGTAGGGGTCGCCGATCTGCTTGGCCGCGTACTTCACGGCGTAGTCGGCGCGCTTCCTCTGCTTCGCGATCCGGGCCTGCTTGGCGGTGAGGGCCGTGGTGGTGACCGTCGCGGCCGGGGCCGCGGCGAGGGGGGCCCGCTGCGGGGCCGCGGCGTGCACGGGCCCTGCCGCCAGGACGGACGCGCCGAGCGCGGCGGTCGTGGTGAGCACGAGCCCGCCCACGGTGAATCCGGCCTTGAGGGGGTTTCGAGGGGTATGCAGAATGTCTCCAGACCTCGCGGTTGGTGCCTACCGGGCAGCCGTCCCCTCCGGATTAATTGGAGGGTTCTGGATGTAGCGGCCGATTTCGCAGCGTCATTGAGGGGGGACGCGGAGAAATGGCGGCCGCTTCCGGTTCCGTGCCTCTCGTAGGCACGGATTCGGCGTCCGACGACGGCTTCCGGGCGGGGTCCCTGGAGGGGACGACCTGGGGGTCCGCGCCGGCCTCCCGTGGGAGACCGTGCGCGCCGCCGCCGCGCGTCGGGGTGCGTGTTCTGTTGTCCGGGCGGCTCGGGCGCCGCATGAACCGGGCAGGAAGCTAGCCAGCCCGCGGCCGGGCTGGCAAATCACCCGCCATTTCTCCACGGTGCCGGCGGTCCGTTTGAGACGCCGGTCCAGCGCCCTGCCAGCACTGATCAGCAACCCCTTTCACCAATTGTGAAGTGAGTCACAAGCGCCGGGAAAAGCATGATCAATTTATCGGTCTGTGATGCGCGGCACAGCCGGGGAGGGGGTGGAGGTTGCCGGATCCGGCCGTGTCCGGCCGTTGACGGGGCCTCGCGCGACCCCTGTAGTGCGAAGGAGATTCATGTCCGTCTCCGGAGGGAGTCCCGTGTTCGGCAGGCCCCGCAGAGCACGCCCCGTCCACCTCCTGTCGGCCCTGGGCGTGGCGGCCGCCCTCGCGCTGACCGCCGCGCCCCCCGCCACCGCCGCCGCCCCGACCGCCGAGCCCGCCGCCGGCAGGCCCGCCACCGCCAAGTTCCCGCCGGGATTCCTCTGGGGCGTCGCCACGTCCGGCTTCCAGAGCGAGGGCTCCTTCCCCGACAGCAACTGGACGAGGTACGCCGACCGCAAGGCCGGCGGCGTCACCGACCCGTACGGGAACTCCGTCGACTTCCGGCACCGCTACCCGAGCGACCTGCGACTCGCCCGCGGGCTCGGCGCGAACGTGTTCCGGACGTCCGTCGAGTGGTCCCGCGTCGAGCCGCGCCGCGGCTTCCGCGACCCCAAGGCGATCGCCTACTACGACGACCTCGTCCGCCGGATCAAGGCGGCCGGGATGCGCCCGATGCTGACGCTCGACCACTGGGTGTACCCGGGCTGGGTCGCCGACCAGGGCGCCTGGGACAACCCCCGGACGCAGGACGACTGGCTGCGCAACGCCCGCTTCATCGTCGACAGGTACAAGCGCCAGGGCGTCGTCTGGATCACGTTCAACGAGGCCAGCGCCTACATCTACAAGGAGCTGACGGCCCGTCCGATGGACCTCGGCCAGATGATGAGGATGCGCGACGCCCTGGTCAGGACGCACCGCGCCGCCTACGACATGATCCACGCGGTGGACCCGGGCGCCCCGGTGTCCAGCAACGTCGCCTACGGGTCGCCCGTCAACGGCATCTTCGACGCGGCCCTGTTCAACGAGGTCACCGACAAGCTCGACTTCATCGGCATCGACTACTACTACGGCGCCAACCTGCAGAACGGGACCGCGGCCTACGCGCTCATGGGCGAGTTCTGGAAGATCGACCCCGAGCCCGAGGGGCTGTACTACGTCCTCAGGAACTACCAGCGCCGGCTGCCGAACCTGCCCGTCTACATCGTCGAGAACGGCATGTCCACGGACAACGGCAAGCCGCGCCAGGACGGCTACACGCGCTCGGACCATCTGCGCGACCACATCTACTGGATCCAGCGTGCGATGGCCGACGGCGTGAAGATGATGGGCTACAACTACTGGAGCCTCACCGACAACTACGAGTGGGGCAGTTACCGGCCGCGGTTCGGCCTCTACACGGTGGACGCGCTGACCGATCCGTCCCTGGCGCGCCGTCCGACCGATGCCGTCCCGACCTACCGGTCGATCATCGCGAACCGGGGCGTTCCCGCCGGTTACGTGCCGGTGCGCACGCCCGGCTGGTGCTCGATCGAGGACCCCGTCGCCACCTGCCTCGGTACGACGCCCACCCCGCCCGCCGCCTACCGCCGCACGGAGTGAGGACGCGCGTCTCCGCCTCCGGCAAACCTCAGGAGGCCTCGCGGAGCAGGTCGAGGACGGCCTGCTCCGTCGGCCCCTGTGTCGCCAGCTCGCCCTCGGCGACGTCCACGCCGAGCCGTCCGAGGGCGGGCGCGATCGTCGCTCCCTCCTCGTACAGGTCGATGATGCGCGGGTCGATGTAGGACGCCCGCGCCACGGCCGGGGTGTTGCCGAGGTAGGAGGCGACCTCCTTGACGACGCGGACGACGGCGCGGTTGCGGGAGGCCTCGCTGTCCCCGGCGCGCACCGACACCGCGAGCCCGACGGCCGCGAGGACGGTGGCGTGCCACGTCCGGAAGTCCTTGGCGGTGAAGTCGCCCTGGGTGACCTCGCGGATGAACTCGTTGATGTCGGACGTGGTGACGTCGTGCCAGCCGGCGGGCGTCCGGTAGGCGAGCAGCTCGGGCGAGTCGTCGCCGCGCCGCTTGAGGCCGCTCACCACCTTGCACACGTTCTCTTCCGCGACCGCCTGGTACCGGTCCTTCGAGCCCTTGGCGGGGTAGTCGAACGTCACCCGGTCCCGCCCGCAGGTGACGTGCTCGCGCAGGACGGTCGCGAGCCCGAAGGTGCCGTTCTCGGCCGCGTACGCCTCCCCGCCGATCCGGAAGAACCCGAGGTCGATGAGGCGGACGGCCGCCGCGAGCACCCGCTCGCGCGTGTAGCCCCGTCCGGCCAGGTGCTCGGTGAGCGTGTGGCGGACCTTGGGCAGCCGCTCGGCCAGTTCCAGGACGTGGTCGTGCTTCTCCCGGTCGCGCTGCTCCCGCCAGGCGTCGTGGTAGAGGTACTGGCGGCGCCCGGCGGCGTCCGTCCCGACGGCCTGGATGTGGCCGTCGGAGTCGGGGCAGATCCAGACGTCCTTCCACGCGGGAGGGATGACGAGGGCCTTGATCCGTGCCTTCTCGGCGGGGTCGGCCAGGGTCCGGCCGTCCAGACCGAGGTACACGAATCCCTTGCCGCACTTCCGGCGTCCGTAGCCGGGCTCGCTCAGATCGCTGCGTCGCAGCTCCATCATGGGGGGCTCCCTCAACCCGGGTGGATCTCACCGCCGGCGGGCACCAGGGTCTGCCCGGTGTAGTAGGACGACTGGCGGTCGGAGGCGAAGAAGACGTAGGACGGCGCGATCTCGTCGGGGTCGGCGGCGCGTCCCATCGGGGCCTGCTTCCCGAAGTCCTCGACCTTCTCCGCGTCGAACGTGGCGGGGATGAGCGGCGTCCAGACCGGGCCGGGCGCGACGCAGTTGACCCGGATCTCGCGGTCCATGAGGTTCTGGGCGAGGCACGTGGTCAGCGTCATCGCCGCCGCCTTGCTGGCCGAGTAGTCGATGAGCGTCTTGTTGCCGCGCAGCCCGTTGATGGACCCGGTGATGATCACGGACGAGCCGGGCCCCAGGTGGTCGAGGGCCTCCTGGACGGTCCAGAACAGCGAGAACACGTTCACCTCGAACGTCCGCCGGAGCTGGGCGTCGTCGATCTCGCGCACGTCCTTCACCGGCGTCTGGGTGCCGTGGTGCAGGACGAGCAGGTCGAGCCCGCCGAGGTCGCGGACGGTGTGCCGGACCACCTCGCGGCAGTGCCGCTCCTCGGCCAGGTCGCCGCCGAACGTCACGCACCGGCGGCCCGCGGCCTCGACGAGGCCCGCGGTGTGCCGGGCGTCCTCGTCCTCCTCCAGGTAGGTGATCGCGACGTCCGCGCCCTCCTTGGCGAACGCGACGGCCGTCGCGCGGCCGATGCCGGAGTCGCCGCCGGTGATCAGTGCGCGCCGCCCGTCCAGCAGGCCGCTGCCGGTGTAGCCGCGCATCTCGTCGCGTGGTTCGGGCGTCATGTCCTCGGTGCGCCCGGGGTAGGACTGGCTCTGTGCAGGACGCTCGCTCATGGGGTCCGGGTGCCCTTGCCAGGGGGCGGCAAACGTTCTCTATTGTGACTCCGGAGTAACTTCGCCTTCCCGGGCGAGGTCGCGCCTCCGTGATCCGCAGGGGTGTGAGCAGAGCGCGCGAGGACGTCTGGATAGCATCACCCCGAACCACATTCGGTCCCTCACGTAAGGTGTCGCTTATGGACCTGAACGGAGTTTCCGCCGTCGTATCCGGTGGCGCGAGCGGCCTCGGTGAGGCCACCGTCCGCACGCTGGCCGCCGAAGGCGCCAAGGTGGTCATCGCCGACCTGAACGAGGACAAGGGCAAGGCCCTCGCCGACGAGATCGGCGGCGTCTTCGTCAAGACGGACGTGTCGAACGAGGAGCAGGTGCAGGCCGCGGTGCAGGCCGCCGTCGACTCCGGCGCCCCGCTGCGCGTCATCGTCAACAGCGCCGGCATCGGCTGGGCGTCGCGGACCGTGAACCGCGACGGCACCCCGCACGACCTGGCCTCCTACGAGACCGTCATCCGGATCAACCTGATCGGCACCTTCAACCTCATGCGGATCGGCGCCGCGGCCATCTCCAAGACCGAGCCCGCCGACGAGGACGGCCTGCGCGGCGTCGTGATCAACACCGCCTCCATCGCCGGCATCGAGGGGCAGACCGGGCAGCTCGCGTACTCCGCGTCCAAGGGCGGCATCATCGGCATGACGCTCCCCGCCGCCCGCGACCTCGCCGCGATCGGCGTCCGCGTCAACACGATCTGCCCCGGCATCATCGACACCCCGATCTACGGCGAGGGCGAGGCGGCCGAGGCGTTCAAGGCCAAGCTCGCCGCACCCGTCCCGTTCCCGAAGCGGATGGGCAAGGCGTCGGAGTTCGCCCACCTGGTCAAGTCCCTGATCGAGAACGACTACATGAACGGCGAGACGATCCGCTTCGACGGCGGTATCCGCTTCCAGCCGAAGTGAGGCACTGAATGACCGACGCTGTATCGCCCGAGGGGGGACGACCCCCCACACCCCCCGGCAACGACGCGGTGCTGACCGAAGAAGACGGCGCGGTCCTCATCATCACCATCAACCGCCCGGAGGCCCGCAACGCGGTCAACGGCGAGGTGGCGAAGGGGATCGCGGCGGCCCTCGACGAGCTCGACTCCCGCAAGGACCTGTCCATCGGCATCCTCACCGGCGCGGGCGGGACGTTCTGCGCCGGGATGGACCTCAAGGGCTTCCTGACGGGCGACAACCCGACCGTCGAGGGACGCGGGTTCGCCGGCATCACCGAGCGCCCCTCGGCCAAGCCGCTGATCGCCGCCATCGAGGGCTACGCCCTGGCCGGCGGCTGCGAGGTGGCGCTGTCCTGCGACATGATCGTCGCGGCGCGGGACGCCCAGTTCGGGCTGCCCGAGCCGAAGCGCGGGCTGGTCGCCGCGGGCGGCGGGCTGCTGCGGCTGCCGCAGCGCATCCCGTTCCACATCGCCATGGAGATCGCCCTCACCGGCGACAAGTACCCGGCGGAGCGGATGGCCGAGCTCGGGTTCGTCAACCGGCTCGCCGAGCCGGGCGGCGCGCTCGCCGCGGCCAAGGAGCTGGCCCTGAAGGTCGCCGAGAACGCCCCGCTGGCGCTCGCGGCGACCAAGAAGGTCATCGTCGAGTCCGCGGACTGGACGTCCGACGAGGCGTGGAAGAAGCAGCAGGACATCACCCTGCCGGTCTTCATGTCCAAGGACGCCCAGGAGGGCCCGGCGGCCTTCGCCGAGAAGCGCAAGCCGAACTGGAAGGGCGAGTAGCCCTCCGGCCAGGTGGCCCTCCGGCCTGAGTAGCCCTCCGGCATCGTGGCGGTACGCAGAGCGCCCGGAACTTCATAGTTCCGGGCGTTTTGCGGTTTCCATGGCGTCCTGATCCGGCCGCCCAGAAGATTCCACTTACCCGGCAGTAAGTAATCCCGTACCCTCGGGCGCACGCCTGCTGTGATCTTGGGAGCTGTGGACCTTGCGACAGATGAGACGCAACGCGGTGCCGGCGGCGATGGCCGCGCTCGCCTGCGCCGCCGGGACGGTGGCCGTAGCGGCCCCCGCGCACGCCGCCGGCTGGAAGAGCATCGGCAGCACGGCGCTCGCCTACAACGGCAGCCTCGACAGGGTCGACTTCGGCGCCAAGAACGCCGGCTGGGCCGTCGGCGCCGCAGGCTCCTTCTTCAGCCCGGAGGCCAGGCTCGTCAAGTGGAACGGCTCGGCCTGGGTCGCCGACAAGAGCCCGGTCGGCTTCACCCCGACCGACGTCGCCGTCTCCAGCGCCGGCAAGGCGTGGGTCATCGGCTACAACCTCAGCGGCACCCTCGGCCTCTACTGGAACGGCGCCAAGTGGAGCCAGGTCGCCTATCCGATGGTGGGCTTCCCGACCGCCGTGTCCGCCGCCGCCGACGGCACCGCCTACTCCATCGCGGGCGTCGACGCGGCGTCCGGCGGCCCGAGCGCCATCCTGCGCTGGACGGGCACCGCGTGGGTCGACCCGAAGGTCCCGCTGCCGCCCTCGTCGTCCATCACCGCCGTGGACGTCCGGGCCGAGAACGACGTGTGGCTCGCCGGCACCACGTCCGCCACCGGCACGTCGGTCACCGGGCTGGTGATGCACTTCGACGGCGCGACCTGGAAGAGGATCGACGTCCCCGGCTCCCTGGGCGTCCCCGGCTACCAGGGCACCCTCCACCGCATCGTCGCCGCCTCGCCGACGAACGTGTACGTCCTGCGCGTCCGGCAGAACGCCCAGATCACCAACGCGGTCCTGCGCTACGACGGCAAGGCGTGGAAGACGGTCGACACGCCGCTGAACGCCGCGGGCATCGGCCTCTCCTCAGATGGCAAGGGCGGCGTCGTCATGCTCCCCATCACCACCGGGACCAGGACCCAGTACATGCACTACGACGGCGCCGCGTGGACGACCCTCAACGGACCCGCCCGCACCGGCGCAGTCCAGGCGTCCGACGTCGACGCCCGTCCTGGCACCACCGGCATCGTCAGCACCGGCACCGCCTCCCAGCCCGACAAGAAGGTTCCCTTCATCGAGTACTTCAGCTGACCGGAGTATTCGGGGCGGACCGCCCCGCCCCGCGCCCGCCCCGCCACGAGGGCGGGTGAGGGGTACCCGGGGCGGGTAGAGATCGAGGCATGATCATCCGTTCCGGGAGAGCAGGGAGCCGCGTCATGCGTTCGGGTGCCATGCGGGTCACGGTTCTCTCCTCTGCCGCCGTGTTGTCCGCTGCCGCGGTGCTGGTCGCGGCGGGGGTTCACGCGCCGCAGGCGCTCGCCCGGGAGAGGGCGGAGGATCCCTGCCGGGCGCTCGGCCAGGGGAGGACGCGCTACGAGCCAGGGGCGGCGCGGCATGTGGTGTTCGCCGTGGCGGCCCGGTACGGGACGACCGAAGTGGTCGTCACCGAATGCGCCAAGACGGGGCGCTCGTGGAAGACGCTCCTGACCGCACCGGGGCATGTGGGACGGAACGGTTACGCCGAGCCGGGCGCCAAGCGGGAGGGCGACGGCAGGTCGCCGACCGGCTCCTACAGCCTGACCCAGGCGTTCGGCGAAGGGGACCCCGGCACCCGCCTCCCCTACCGCAGGCTGCGGGAGAGCGGCGACTGCTGGGGCTCGACGATCGGCGACCGGCGGTACAACCGGTACTACCGGGGCACGTGCCTGCCCGCCGACGAGGACCTCTCGAAGATCATGCGGGACGGGCCCTACCGGCAGGCCGTGGTGATCAACTACAACCGGCCTCCGGACTCGCCGGTCGTCCAGGGGAACGGCTCGGCGATCTTCATGCACGTCGGCGCGGGTCAGACGGCCGGGTGCGTCTCGATGGAGCGGCCCGTCCTGGAGTCCGTCATGCGGACCCTGCGCCCGCACGACCGGGTCATGATGGGGACGAGCCGGGCCCTGTTCCGCCCCTGACAGGAACGCGGGCGTTGTGACGGGTTCGTCCGCTGGCTATCGTCGGTGGCGGCGTCCTGGTCCTCCTGAGGGGAGCGAGTCATGGACGTCCTCGCCGCGTCGTCGGTGGTCCGCGCCGGAGCACCGCCCAGGCTGGCAGGGCGATCCGCGCTGCTCGCGTCCGTGGAGTCCCGGATCGGGCGGAACGGCAGCGTGGTGCTGACCGGGCCGAGCGGTATCGGGAAGACGGCGCTGCTCGAAGCCGCCGGAGCCGCGGCCGCGGAACGCGGAGAGCTCGTGCTGCGGGTCGCGGGCACCGAGACCGAGCGGTGGGTGCCGTGCTCGGGGCTCGCCGAGCTGCTCGACCAGCTGCCGGGCGCGCTCACCGCCGAGCTGCCGCGCGAGCGGCTGTCCGGGCTGCCCGAGCCGCATCCGGCGGCGTCGTCCGACCATGTCGCGTGCCGGCTGGCGTTCCGGGGGCTGCTCGCCCGGTGCGCCGAGGAGCGGCCGGTGCTGCTGCTCGTCGACGACGCCCAGTGGCTGGACGCCGAGTCCGTGCACGCCGTTCGCTACACCGTCGGCCGGCTCGGCCCGCGCGGCGTGCGCGCCATCGTCGCCGGGCGCTGGCCCGAAGGATTCGCCGCGAGCGACGGCGGCGGCGACACCTGGACGCCCGCGCCCGACGCCGCGCACGTCCCCGTCCCGCCGCTGGAGCCGGACGAGCTGGCCGAGATGTTCGACAGCTACGGGCTCCCGGTGCGGGTGGTGAACACCCTGCACGCCGACTCCGGCGGCAACCCGTACCTGGCGCTGGCGCTCGGCGGCGCGTTCACCGGGCGCGTCCCGCGGCACTGGCGCCCCGCCCCGCTGCCGCAGCGCGTGCGGGCCGTGATCGCCGAACGGCTGGCGCGGCTGCCCGAGCGTGCCCGCGAGACGCTGCTGATGGCGGCGCTCGCGATCCGGCCGACGACGGACCTGCTGCGCCGGGCCGGGCGCGCCGAGGCCGCGCGCGACATCGGGCACGCCGCCGGGCTGGGGCTGCTGATCACCGAGGGCGGCGGGATCCGGTTCACCCCGCCCGCGGTCGGCACCGTCCTCGCCGAGTCCGCCGACGCCCCGCACCTGGCGCGGGTGCACCGCGCCCTCGCCGAGGTGGTGCCGGACGCGGCGGGACGGGCCCGGCACCGCGCCCTCGCCGACCCGGGCCCGAACGCCGAGCTCGCGCACTCGCTCGTCACCGCCGCCGAGCAGGCCGTCCGGCAGGGGTCGCATCGGATGGCCGCCGAGCTGTACCTGCTGGCCGCGGACCGCTCGCCCGCCGAGCCCGCCGCCGAGCGGCTGGAGTGGCTGGTCGCGGCGGCGGCGGTCAGCTCCTGCGGGCCGGTGGTGCCGCGCGTCAGCCCGTTCAGCCCATGGTCGAGCTTGCGCCAT
>NZ_JBFARL010000049.1:0-44155 GCF_040674655.1 Actinomadura sp. NPDC049753
CGCCGCCGGGCCACCGAGACCGCCCGGGCGCGCGGCGACGCCGCCACCGCGCGGGCCGTGGCCTGACCGGCCCGGCCCCCGAGACGAAACCCGTGCCGTGCCTGCCTCCCCTCCACGTCCTCCCGCCGCCCCGTCCCGACGCCACCGGCCCGAGCCGGGGCCCGGCGACCCGTCACTCCCCCGCGATCAGGCCGGTCCGCCCATGAACCCACCCGCCTTCCAGCGGGCCGTCGACACGCTGCGCGAGATCCTCGACGGGCCCGCCCTCCGGCCGGAGCTCGACCTTGAGGACATGGCCGCCCCGCAGAGCCTCGCGCCCTACGCGGCGGCCATGTCCGGCAGCGTCTACCGCGACGACGACACCGAGGTCGCCATGGGCCGCCTCATCGTGCTGTACGACCCCGAGGGCCGCTCCGGATGGACGAACGGCTTCCGCGTCGTCGCCTACATCCGCGCCGACCTGGAGCCCGACATCGCCGCCGACGAGCTGATCGGCTCCGTCGCGTGGGACTGGCTGCTGGAGGCCCTGGAGCCCGCCGGCTACGCGGGGGTGTCGGGGACGATCACCCGCGCGGTGTCGGAGAGCTTCGGCGACAAGCGCGACGAGCCGTCCACCACGGAGCTGGAGCTGCGCGCCTCGTGGTCCCCGACGGGCGACGATCTCGCCGGTCACGTCCTGGCCTGGTGCGAGGTGATGTGCACCACGGCGGGGCTTCCGCCGACCGGTGTGACCGCCCTGCCGGACCGGCCGGGCGGCGGGGGCGGCTGAGCGACGTACGGTAGGGGGCGTGAGCACAGCGTCCGAAACCGAGGCGGCGGGGGAGAACACGGAAGCAGTGGGAGTGTCCGAAACGCGCGCCACCGGCCCCGAACGGGGCGCCGGTGCGGAGAAGACGGCGGCGACCCCTCCCGGGAGCGTTCCCGGCCCGGCCGGGCCGGACCCCGGCCCGGCCGGCGCGGAGACCGACACCGGTCCCCCCGCCGTCCCGCTGCTGGAGCCGCGCGACGGCGTCCCGCCGGTCCTCACCGCTCCGGCCGACCTGGAGCGCGTCATCGCGGCGTTCGCCGCGGGCACCGGTCCCGTCGCGGTCGACGCCGAGCGGGCCTCCGGCTACCGGTACGGCCAGCGCGCCTACCTGATCCAGCTGCGCCGCGCGGGCGCCGGCACCGCGCTGATCGACCCGGTCGCGCTGCCCGACCTGTCCGGGCTGGACGCCGCGCTCGCCGACGCCGAGATGGTCCTGCACGCCGCCAACCAGGACCTGCCGTGCCTGGCCGAGGTCGGCCTCGTCCCGCGCCGGCTGTTCGACACCGAGCTGGCCGGGCGGCTGCTCGGCTACCCCCGGGTGGGGCTCGGCTCCATGGTCGAGAACGTCCTCGGCTTCGTGCTGGAGAAGGGCTACTCGGCGGCCGACTGGTCGACGCGCCCCCTTCCCGAGGACTGGCTGCACTACGCCGCGCTCGACGTCGAGCTGCTGGTCGAGCTGCGCGACGCGCTCCACGACCAGCTGGAGGCGGCGGGCAAGCTGGAGTGGGCGCGCGAGGAGTTCGCCGCGATCCTCACCACGCCGCCGAAGCCGCCGCGCCCCGACCCGTGGCGCCGCACGTCCGGCATCCACCGGGTGCGCAACCGGCGGGCGCTCGCCGCCGTCCGCGAGGTCTGGGAGGCGCGCGACAAGATCGCCCGGGAGCGGGACCTGTCCCCCGGCCGGGTACTGCAGGACGCGGCGATCATCGAGCTGGCGCAGAAGTCGCCGAAGACCCCGGCCGAGCTGCAGGCCCTGCCGACGATGCGGGGCCGCGGCGCCCGCCGGCACCAGTCGGCGTGGCTGCGCGCCGTCGCCCGCGCCCGCGAGCTCGGCGAGCGCGGGCTGCCCGAGTCGAACCTGCCCGGCGACGGGCCGCCGCCCGCGCACCGCTGGGCCGACCGCGACCCGGAGGCCGCCAAGCGGCTCACCGCCGCCCGCGCCGTCGTCGCCGCGCTCGCCGACGAGCACTCGATGCCGTCGGAGAACCTCGTCCAGCCCGACTACGTCCGCCGGCTGGCGTGGACGCCCCCCGCGGAGTCGTCGCCGTCCGCGATCGGCGCCGCGCTGCGCGACCTCGGCGCCCGCCGCTGGCAGGTCGAGCTCACCGCGCAGCCGATCGCCAAGGCGTTCCTCCGCCTCGAAAGCAAAGGTGAGCTGTAGGCCGGACTTGCACGGGGGCGGCCGCGAGGCACACACTGGCTTAGGTTAGCTTTGCCTAAAACGTGTGTTGATCCCCCGAGGAGTACGTCGATGCTGCTGGGCAACTTCCTCATCGGCCTGCGCGAGGGGCTCGAGGCCGCCCTGGTCGTGAGCATCCTGATCGCGTACCTGGTGAAGACCGGCAACCGCCGGGCCCTGCTCCCCGTCTGGACGGGCATCGGCGCCGCCGTCGTCCTGGCGTGCGGTTTCGGGATCGCGCTGAGCGCCGCGTCGTCGGAGATGCAGTTCAAGACGCAGGAGCTGTTCGGCGGCGTGCTGTCGATCATCGCGGTGGGGCTGGTCACCTGGATGGTCTTCTGGATGCGCAAGACCGCCCGGTTCATGAAGGCCGAACTGGAGGGCCGGCTGGAGGGCGCGCTCGACGTCGGCCCGGTCGCCCTCGCCGCCGTCGCGTTCCTGGCCGTGGGCCGCGAGGGGCTGGAGACGGCGCTGTTCCTGTGGACCAACATCTCCAACTCCTCCGGCGGGTCCACCCAGCCGATCATCGGCGCGTTCCTCGGCCTCGCGGTCGCCGTCGCCCTCGGCTACCTGCTCTACCGCGGCGGCCTCAAGATCAACCTCAAGCGCTTCTTCACGTGGACGGGCGCCGCGCTCATCGTCGTCGCCGCCGGCGTCTTCGGCTACGGCTTCCACGACCTGCAGGAGGCGGAGGTCTTCCCCGGCCTGCACGCGGTCGCGCTGGAGCCGCACGCCTTCTTCGCCAAGTTCGGCGGTGCCGGCGACTGGATGCAGACCGTCTTCCAGGGCGTCCTGAACGTCACCCCGCAGATCACCTGGCTGCAGCTGGTCATGTGGGCGGCCTACCTGGTGCCGGTGATGGTGCTGTTCCTGCGCAGCCCGTCGCCGACCAAGCCCGCCCCGGCCAAGGCCACCGAGCCGGCGCCGACGTCCTGACGCCGCGTCACAGGTCCGGCAGCGGGTCGCGGGGAAGGCTGTCGCGGGCGAAGACCTCGGCGTCGGCCGCGTTGACGACCGGCACGTACTCGTCGTCGAGCTCGAACACCGCGCCCGCGAACTCGAACGACGCTCCGACGCCCGTCTCCACCGGCCCGATCCGGGTGCCGCGCGGGTAGCTGCCCCAGATGCTCTTCGGGGTGCTGCGGCTCAGCGGGCCGGTGGAGATCACCGCGACCTGGTCGCCGGTGACGACGAAGACGAAGCCCGCACCGCCGCCGTAGGTCATCGCGGGAAAGATGTAGCGGATCTCCCCGTCGATGCCGAGGAACTCCCTGCAGCGCTCGCGGAGCGGGCGTGGCACCGGCATGGCGGTTGGGGCACCTCCCCCAGGGCGGGTCGACGTCGCCCCAATCATGCACCGATCGGACAGATCGTGACCAGTCTCAGGCGGTCGCCAGCGCCGCGGTCGGCGGCAGCCGCGCGGCCCGCGCCGCCGGGTACAGTCCCGCGACCGTCCCGATCGCCAGGGTCGCGGCGAGCGCGCCGCCGAGCGCCCACGCCGGCACGACCGGCGGCCACCCCTTCCACAGAGCGAACCCCGCCGTCACCGCCGCGCCGAGCACGACCCCGGCCGCGCCGCCGAACGCCGACAGCAGCAGCGACTCGGCGAGGAACTGGACCCGCACCTGGCCGCGGGTGGCGCCGAGCGACCGGCGCAGCCCGATCTCGCGGCGCCGCTCCAGCACCGAGATCACCATCGTGTTGGCGACCCCGACCCCGCCGACCAGCAGCGCGACGGCGCCGAGCCCGAGCAGCAGCCCGGTGAACGCCCCGGACGCCGCGGCCCGCGCCTCCAGGGCGTCCGAGGGCCGGCTGACCTGGACCTCCTCCGGGTGCTCGGGGTCGACCGTCCGGGCCAGGACGTCCCGGACGTCGCCGACCGATGCGTCCGCGGAACGCTCGTAGATCGTCGTGGGGTGGCCGTCGAAGCCGAGGTACCGGCGGGCGGCGTCCCAGCCGACGAGGGCGGAGCGGTCGATCTCCGGGGCCAGCTCCGCCGGCCGCAGCACGCCGAGGACGACGAACCACCGGCCGCCGATCCAGACCTGGCCGCCCGCCCGGTCCAGGCCGAGCCGCCGCGCCGCCTCCGACCCGAGCACGACGGCGGGACGGCCCTCGGTCGCCGGGTCCAGCGCCCGCCCGCTCGCCGGCGCCACGTCGAGCGTGCCGAGCAGCCCCGCCGTGGCGGCCTGCACGGCGATCCCCTGGGTGACCTCCTCCGGGATCCGGTCGGTGCGGCGGACGGTGGCCTCCACCGACCCGGTCGCGCCGACCGCCGTGACCGTCCCGATCCGCCGCACCATCTCCGGCGCCGTCTCGGGCAGCTCCGCCTTGTCACCGAACAGCGTGTCGCCCGGCTTCGCCGTCAGCAGGTTCGTGCCCAGCCGGTCGAGCCGCCGGAGCAGGTCCTCCCTGCTGGAGGAGGAGATCCCGATGACGGCGACCATGGTCGCGATCCCGATCGCGATCCCGAGGGCCGACAGCACCGCCCGCGCCGGACGGGCCCGGAGCCCGCCGAGCCCGACGCGCAGCACGTCGCCCGCCCCGAGCCGCGCGGGCCTCATCGGCTCCCCCGCTCGTCCGCGACGATCAGACCGTCCCGGACCCGCACCCGCCGCGGCGCCCGCGCCGCCACCTCCGCGTCGTGCGTGATGACCGCGACGGTGGTGCCGGCGCGGTTCAGCTCGTCCAGCAGGGCGAGCACCTCGGCGCCCGCCGCGGAGTCGAGGTTGCCGGTCGGCTCGTCGGCGAGCAGCAGGTCGGGCTCGCCCACGACCGCCCTCGCGACCGCGACCCGCTGCTGCTCACCGCCCGACAGCTGGTGCGGCCGGTGCTCCGTCCGCCCCGCCAGCCCGACCCGTCCGAGCGCCGCCCGCGCCCGCTCCCGCCGCTCCCGCAACCCGACCCCGCCGTAGAGGAGCCCGTCGGCGACGTTGTCGAGGGCGCTCACCCCCGCGGCGAGGTGGAACTGCTGGAACACGAACCCGATGTGCCGCGCCCGCAGCGCCGACAGCTCCCGGTCCCCGAGCCCCGCGACCTCGTGCCCCGCGACCCGCACGCTCCCCCGGGTGGGCCGGTCCAGCGTCCCGATCATGTGCAGCAGCGTCGACTTCCCCGACCCGGACGGCCCGACGATCGCCACCAGCTCCCCCGGCGCGATCACCAGATCGACGCCCCGGAGAGCCGCGACACCGCCCGCGTACTCCTTGACCACCCCGGCCAGCTCCACGATGTCCGCGCCCCTGTCGTTCATTCCGCGGGCACCCCGACCTTCATGCCCTCGCGGAGCCCGTTCCCGGCCACCTCGACCCGCCCGCCGCCGAACGCCCCGGCCCGCACGGGCACCAGGCGCCTGGATCCGTCGACGACCTCGACTCCGAAGCCGCCCTCCCGCAGCGCCAGCAGCGCCTCTACCGGAACCGACAGAACACCTTCGCGCCGCTCGCTCTCCAGCTCGACACTGACCGGCGCCTCGTCCAGGCGTCCCGTCTCGGCGCCCCCTATCGAGATGTCGACGCCGACCGTGGTCTTCTGGTCCTGCCCCGACCCGGTCGTCAGGGCGACGCTGCCGACCTCGCTGATCGTCCCCTTGACGGACGCCCCGCCGGGCAGCTCCACCGACACCCGGGCGCCCTTCCTGGCGAGATCCTGCTTGTCGGCGTCCAGATCGACGTGCACGACCCGCCTCGTCCCGGCCACCGTCAGGACGGGCTGCCCCTGAGCGATCCGCTTCCCTTCGGGTGCCTTGACCTCCCGCACCCGCACGGCCCCGTCCGAGAAGACGACCTGACCCGGGTCGACCTGCCCGGTCTCCGCCAGCCCCCGGTCGTCCTGCCACTCTTCGACAGCGTCCTCCGTGGCCCCGGTGAACTCCCCGTCCACCGTCATGCCGCCATAGCCGAGAGCCCGCAGGTTCTCTTCGAGCTGCCGGACGTCCTTCCCAGAGGCGCCCTGACGCAGCGTCCGGTACATGGGCCGAGCGCCGTACATCAACGTCACGGGCCTGCCCGCCACCGACAGCAGCGTCTCCCCGCGCCGAACAGTCGCACCCGCCTCCGGCGCCCAGGTCACAACCCCGGACGTCCCGGTCCACACATCCCGGACATCGGCATAGGTGAGCTTCCCGTCCACCTTCTCGGTGTCCACGAGATCCCCCCGGCTCACCACCGCCGTCGCCAACGGAACCTGCGCCCCCTGCGCCTGGCTCCCGTCCCGGGTCCAGGCAAGGGCACCGCCGGCCACCACCACGACGGCGGCGGCCCCACCCGCGACCGCGACCCGCCTCACTTCCCGACCCCCGGCAGGCTGCCCTTGCACGCCTCCCGCGCCTTCTCCGCCTGCCCCCGGTCGACCTGCCCGGTCGGGAGCTTGATCTGCCCGTCCGGCCCCGGATCCGGGACGTCGACCCCGTGCTCGCGCATGCACTGCGCGAACTTGACGTACTGGTCCCGCACCTTCGGATCCTTGAGGTCGGGCATCTTCCCGCCCGCCTGGAGCCACGACTGGCACTTCTTCAGCGCCGCCTCCAACTTCGAGCGGTCGCCGCCCTTCCGCAGCCGCATCGCGTGCCCGTCCCCGCTTCCCGGGTCGGGAACGTCCACCCCGTTGTCCCGCATGCACTGCGCGAACTTCAGCTGAGCGTCCTCCGGAGAAACCGACCTGCTGGGAGAAGCAGATGCTGAGGCCACCCCACCAGCACTGGCCACCCCGGTCTGCTCCCCGTCACCCCCACACCCGGCAACGCCCCCGAGCACAAGCCCCGCGACAACACCCAGAACCCAAACCCTCATGCCGGCCCTCTCCCCGAAGCACCCTGCCCCGGCCCGCCCATCAGAGCCCGCAGAGGGTTAAACCCGCATTAGTGGCTGTTGTGAGTGCCTGGGGGCGGGACGCGGGCGCCGAGGGCGTGGTCGGCTTGGGTTCTGGCGTCGGCGGACCAGTGGGGGGCGTTCCATCGGTCGGCTATGGCGGCGGCCTGGGCGAAGTGGGCGGCGGCCTCGTCGGCGCGGCCGAGGAAGAGGGCGAGTTCGCCGAGCGTGTGGGCGACCGGACGCAGGGCCAGCGAGACGCTCTCCGCGCCGGCCGGGGGGCCATCGCGGTGGGGCAGCAGGTCCGCGTAGACCTCCGCTGCGGCGTCGCGGTCGTTCAGCGCGACGACCGCCATCGCGCGCAGGCTCGTCAGGAAGGTGAAGAAGAAGTCGGACCGGATCGGGGGCGGTGACGTGCGGGCCCGGCGTGCCTCGTCGGTGAGGCCGGCGGCGTGGAGGGCGAGCGCGAGCAGGTCGGTGACCATCGGGCCGAGCGCCTCGTGGAGAGCGCGCACGTCGTCCAGGTGGTCGCCGAGCGTGCCGTCGTTCAGCCAGATCACCGCCAGCGCGAGGCCGAGGAAGCCCGCGTGCACCGATCCGGCGCGCTCCATGCGTTCGGTGGCCTCGGTGTAGAGGCGCTGGGCGTCGGTGAACCGGCCCTCGATGAGGACCAGGGCCGCCAGCGCGATCTCGGCGGTGCTGATCGCCTCCGGCATCCGGTAGGCGCGGGCGAGGTCGAGCGCCTCCCCGGTCATCCGGCGCATGGTCGCGGGGTCGTTGGCCGCGGCGGCGATCGCGGCCTGGTCGAGCAGCCCGTTCACGCGGTAGACGGGCAGGTCGTGCTCGACGCCGATCTCCACCAGCTCGCGGGCGTACTCCTCCCCAGCGTGGTCGCCGGCCAGGACCAGGAGCGCCGCCGCCCGGAGGCGGGGATCGGTGGCGAGTCCGAGCGCTTCCCGCGCCGCCGCCATGGCCGTCGGATCGTCCTCGCCCACCAGTTCCGCGGCGTACGCGGTGAGGAGGCGGGACCGCACGTCGGGGGCGAGGTCCGTCCGCTCGAGCAGGCGGCCGAGGCGGCCGACGACGGGACGGTCGACCGTGCCGTACGTGCGGGCCTGCCAGGGGGTCGGCTCGGTCCAGGCGGTGAACGCGGCGATCACCAGGTCGTCGCGGCCGATCGATTCGGCGTACTCCACGGCCTGCTCGCGCGTGGCCCGGGCCGCGGCGACCGCCCCGGCCCTGACCTGCGCGCGCAGCAGCCTGCCGAACAGGTCGACGCGCTCGTCCGGGTCGCTGGAGTTGGCGACGGCGTCGGTGAGGAGCGCGACCGCCACGTCGTGGGCGTAGCGCGCCTCGGCCAGCTCGGCCGCCCGGACGCAGTAGCCGACGGCCTTCGGCGATCCCGCTCGCGCATAGTGGTGGGCGAGCGCCGCGACGTCGCCGGTGCCCTCCAGGGCGGCGGCGATCCGGGCGTGCATCCTGGTGGCCCGCAACCGGGTGACGTCGGCGACCAGTGTGTCCCTGACCAGCGCGTGAACGAACCGGATGCGCCCGGGCCCGGGCTCGTCGAGCAACCCGGCGATGACGCCCGCGTCCAGCGCGTCCAGCACCCCGTCCTCGTCGGAGTCGGCGGCCCGCACGAGCACGTCCACGGAGCTCTCCCGGCCGGCCACGGCCGCCAGCCGCAACACGGACACGCCGCTCTGCGGGAGCCGCGCGAGCCGGCGCCGCAGCACGTCCCGTACACCGTCCGGGACCTCGGAGAGCGCGACCAGCGCGCCCTCGCCGTTCAGCAGCCGCGCGCTTTCCCGCACGTAGAACGGGTTCCCGCCGGTCCGCTCCGCGATCCCGGCCACGGTCGCATCGTCGGCCTCGCACTCGGCACGCACGAGTTCCGCGACGGCGTCGCCTTCCAGTCCGGGCAGGTCCAGCCGGAGCGGCGCGGCACGGGCGAGGGACCCGAGTGTTTCGGTGAGGCGCTCGCTCTCGTCCGCTCGGTACGCCGCGACGACCAGGATCGGGGCCCGTGCGCCGACGCCGCCGCGGAGAAGTTCCAGCGTGGCGGCGTCCGCCCAGTGGAGATCGTCCAGGACGACGGCGACCGGCCGGTCGGCGGCGGCCGCAGCGAGCCAGTTCCACACGGCCCGCCGCAGCCGGAACCGTCCGGCCGCCGCGTCGTCGTCCATCGTCGCGGAGTCGGAGAGCAGCGGCGCCAGGTCGTCCGCGAAGTCTCCCGGCGGAACGTTCGAGGCCACCTTCCGCAGCGCCTCGACCCACGCCCACGCGGGCGGCGCGCCGTCCACCTCGGGGCAGCGCCCGGCGGCCACGAGCCACCCGTCCCGTGCGAGCCGCGCCCCGAAGTGCTCAAGAAGCGTCGACTTGCCGAGACCCGCCTCCCCGGTGACGAGCACGACCCGCGCGCCATCGGCGGTGGCCTCCCCGGCGGCCGCCACGAGCGCCGCGAGCTCGCGTTCCCGCCCCACGAACCTCGTCGCGCCGGGCCCGTCGCCCCGAGCCGGCGGCGCGGTCGCCCGGGGCCGGGACGCGTAGACGGGAACGGCCGAGCGGAGGACCTCCGTGCGCTGGGTGAGGATCGCCTCTTCCAGAGCCACCAGGTCCGGGCCGGGGTCGAGGCCCAGCTCGTCGGCGAAGACGGCGCGGGCGCGGCGGAGCGCGGCCAGGGCGTCGGCCTGGCGGCCACTGCTCCACAGCGCGAGAGCGTGCATGCGCCAGCCCTCCTCGCGCAGGGGTTCGTCGCGGGTGAGCCCCTCGGCCTCGGGCACCACCGCCGCGGGGTCGCCGAGCCGCAACCCCGCGGCGACGCGCAGTTCGCGGGCGACCACACGCAGCTCGTTCAGCCGGGCGGTCTCGGCCGCGGCCCACGGCTCGTCGGCGACCTCGGCGAACGCGGGTCCGCGCCACAGCGCCAGCGCCTCGTCCAGCCGGGCGCGGGCGTCACGGGGGTCGGCGAGCGCACGGGCCTCGTCGAGCAGCTCCTCGAAGCGCCACGCGTCCACCGACCTCGGCGGCAGCCGCAGCGCGTAGCCGGGGGACGCGCTCACCAGTAGGCGCGCCGGGGCCCGCGGCGGGCGGCCGGGCTCCAGCAGGCGGCGCAGGTTGGAGACGTACGCCTGCAACGACGCCAGGGCGCGGGACGGCGCTTCGCCGCGCCACAGGTCCTCGACCATCCGGTCGACCGGCACGACGTGCCCGCGCGCGGCCACCAGCAGGGCCAGGACGCCCCGCTGCCGCGGTCCGCCGAGAGGAACGGGCTCGCCGCCGGCCTCGGCCGCGAACGAGCCCAACACCCTGATCAAGACCATGAGGTCACACATCGTACGCGCGGCCGCCGGACGCGTTCCAAGCCGGCTCCAAGTGCCCTCCAAACATCCGGGAGCAGCCTTGAGCACGTCGGACAGGACAGACGAAGGGCAGGACCGCATGAGCGTCAACACCCAGGACATGGAGATCGTCCACCGCGCCTTCCGCCGGGAGTCGCGGCTGCTCGTGGAACTCGTCGCGGCGGTCGCCCCGGGTGACACCGCTCGCGCCAAGGTGGTCGCCGACCACTTCCGCGACTACCGGCTGGGGCTGAAGAACCACCACGAGGGCGAGGACGAGCTGCTGTGGCCGCCGCTCCTGTCCCGGGTCGATCTGGAGGCGGACGTCGTCCTGCGCATGGAGGCGCAGCACGAGCGCGTCGCGGCCACGATGACCAGGCTGGACGCCGCCGTCCCGGCGTGGGAGGCCACCGCCGGAGCCGACGAGCGCGACACCCTCGTGGCGGCCCTCGCCGAGCACCGCGCGGTCCTGCTCGAACACCTCGACGACGAGGAGGCCACCCTCCTTCCGCTCGCGGCCGAGCACATCACCGAGCAGGAGTGGGCCGCGCAGGGCGACCACCTGGTGGCCAACACGCCCAAGCTCACCCTGCTCACGCTCTTCGGCCTCGTCCTGGAGGACGCGAACCCGGCCGAACGCGCGATCCTCCTCTCCGCCCTCCCCCGGCCGGTCCGCGGCATCTGGCACGTCATCGGCCGCCCCCGCTACGCCCGCCACATCCGCCGCGTCCGCGCCGCCTGACCTTCCCCCCTCACCGAGCTCGCCGAAGACCCGCAAGGAGAAGAATCATGTCGCTGAAGAACATCAACACCGCCCTGGCCGCCGCCTTCATCCTCTTCGTCCTCTGGTTCGGGACGGAGTTCATCCTGAGCCCGGAGACGACCGCGCCGGGCTTCGGCCTGCCGGACTCGCCGTCCGGCGACGGCGGCGGCTTCCTGATCGTCAAGGGAATCCGCGACGTCGTCCTGGCCCTGGTCCTGGGCATCCTGCTGGTGACGGGCCACCGCCGGGCGCTGGGCTGGGTGCTGCTGGTGGAGGCCCTCGCCGCCTACGGCGACATGGCCACCGTGCTGGCCCACCACGGCTCCGTGGCCACCGCGCTCGGTGTCCACTGCCTGACCGCGACGTTGATGGTGGTCAACGGCCTGTTGATGATGCGCGAGACCCGCAAGCCCGCGACCGCTCCGGCGTCGCCCGCCCCGCAGCACGCCTGACGCCGCCGCCCGGCCGAGTGCGACGGTGACCGAGCCCACCGGACGCCGCGGGCACAAGCTCGACGGTCAGCAGGCGGCTAGAGCTGTAGTCAGCTCGTGCAGGGTCGCTATGCGGTGTATGCCGGACGGGGTCGGGAGCGCCGTTTCTGCTCGGTCGAGCCAGATGGCGTGGAGGCCCGCGTTGCGTGCGCCTTCGGCGTCCACGTCCAGCTTGTCACCGACGTAGGCGACCTTGGCGGGAGGGAGGTCGAGGGCGGCGCAGGCGGCCAGGAACGCCGATGGGCTTGGTTTCGCGCAGCCGAGTCGGTCAGAGCAGAGGAGCACTTCGAAGTGGTGGCGTAGCCCCAGGGCCGTCAGCCGGCGCTCCTGGTGGACGGTGCTGGAGTTGGACAGGATTCCTTGGCGGTAAGGAAGCGCGTCCAGCGCCGACGCCGCGTCGGGGAATGCCGACCACGCCGCTTCGAACAGCGCCTCGTACCGGTCGTGCCAGGCGTCTGCTTCGATGTCGCTCAGCGGACGGTCGACGAACGTGCGGGCTCTGACGCGGCGGTACTCGTCGTAGGTCAGCCGCCCCGCTGTGAGGTGCCGACGTGCGGTCTCGGTGATCCGGTGCCAGCGGTCCAGTGCGGCCTCGTCGGAGGGCAGGCCTTCCGCCTCGAAGTGGCGCAGCAGGCCGGTCCGTTCCGAGCCGGTGAAATCGAAGATCGTGTCGTCGACGTCCCACAGCACGGCCTCGATCATGGTTTGAGGCTAGTTCCCGGATGGGGTTTGATGCGCTGGTCGTACGACGTCCGCGCGGCTGAACGGAGCAGGGGATGAAGGCTGTGCGTTTCAGCCGGTTCGGAGGGCCGGAGGTCCTCGAGGTCGTGGATCTGCCCGATCCGCATCCGGGGGCCGGTGAGGTGCGGGTCGCGGTGCGCGCGGCCGGGGTCAGTGCCAGCGACTGGAAGAAGCGCGGGGGGCTGATGGACCAGGACCTCCCCCAGACCCTGGGGTACGAGGCGGCGGGCGTCGTCGACGAGGTCGGCGACGGCGTGGCGGACGTGGCCGTCGGCGACCGCGTGTTCGGTTTCTGCGTGCAGGGCGCGGCCCAGGCCGAGCTGGCCGTGCTGTCCCACTACGCGCCGATCCCGCCCTCGCTCGACTTCGTCGGTGCCGCCGCGCTGCCGGCGGCCATCGAGACGGCCGCGCGCGCTCTCGACCAGCTCGGTGTCCGGGACGGCTCCACGCTGCTCGTCAACGGCGCGTCCGGAAGCGTCGGCGGCGCCGCGGTGCAGCTCGCCGTCGCGCGGGGCGCGAGGGTGATCGGTACCGCCGGGCCGGCGAACCAGGAGTATCTGCGCTCGCTGGGGGCCGAGCCGGTCGTCTACGGCGCGGGTGTCGTCGAGCGGGTCCGTGCGCTGGCGCCCGGCGGGGTGGACGTGGCGCTCGACGTCGCCGGGAGCGGGGTGCTGCCCGAGCTGATCGAACTCGCCGGCGGCGCGGAGCACGTCGTCACGGTCGCCGACTTCGGCGGCGCCCGGGAGCACGGGGTGCGGTTCAGCCGCGGGGACGAGGGCAGCGCGGTCCACGTGCTCGGCGAGATCGGCGCGCTGGTCGAGGCGGGGCGCTTCTCGCCGCCCGTCACGCGGACCTTCCCGCTCGCCGAGGTCGCCGAGGCGCACCGTGCCGGGGAGGGCGGTCACGCGGGCGGCAAGCTCGTCCTGCTCGTCGGCTGAGCTGGGGCGATACGAGGTCGGGGCGCGGCGCCGGGGTAGGGTCCGGGTGTGGGGCGGGCGGTGTCTCGGGATCCCGATCGGCTGGTCCTGTTCACTGATGCGGTCGTCGCGATCGCCGTGACGCTCCTTGTGCTGCCGCTGGTCGACGTGGTGCCGGAGGCGGTGCACGAGCACCGGCGGTCGGTCGAGGTCGTCACCGGGCACCTCCCGCAGATCTGGGCGTTCACGCTCAGCTTCGTGGTGATCACCCGGTTGTGGTTCGTGCATCACCGGGTGTTCGAGCACGTCGGCGGCTACACGCGCGGTCTGATGGCGCTGAACACGGGATGGCTGTTCGCCGTCGTGGTCCTGCCGTTCCCCACGCAGATGGTCGCCTCATATCCGGGGGACGATCGCTTCACCGTGATGCTCTACATCGGGAACGTCCTGGTCGCGACCGCCTTCCAGGCCGGGCTGACCGTGCTCTCCTACCGGGACCCGGACATCGCGTCGAAGACGGATCCGGCCGAGATCGGGTCGGTCCGCGGGGCCCTGTCGGCCGTGGCGCTGCTCGGACTGAGCCTCGCCGTGGTCGCGGTGTTCCCCGGCGTCTCGTACCTCGCCCTGCTGCTGCTCTTCCTCTCGAAGCCGGTGAGCAGGATCTGGAGCCACGCCGGTCTGTGACCGCCTCGCTTATCGGGGTTTAACCCCTCTCGCGTCATGCTCGGCGGCATGCGTGTACTGATCGTTGAGGACGAGCGGGTGCTCGCGGACACGATCGCCGAGGGCCTGCGGGACGAGGCGATGGCCGTGGACGTGGTGTACGACGGCGACGACGCGCTGGAGCGCGCCTCCTACAACGAGTACGACGTGGTGGTCCTCGACCGGGACCTGCCGACGGTCCACGGGGACGAGGTGTGCCGGGAGCTGGTGGGGCGGCGGAGTCCCACCCGGATCCTGATGCTGACCGCGTCCGGGGACGTCGACGACCGGGTGGACGGGCTGACGCTCGGCGCCGACGACTACCTGCCCAAGCCGTTCGTGTTCGGCGAGCTGGTGGCGCGGGTGCGGGCGCTGGCGCGCAGGTCGGGGCCGCCGGTGCCGCCCGTCCTGGAGGGGCGGGGCATCCGGCTCGATCCGCACCGGCGCAGGGCGGCGAGGGACGGGCGGGAGCTGCGGCTCACCAACAAGGAGTTCGCCGTGCTGGAGGAGCTGCTGCGGGCGGAGGGCGGCGTGGTGAGCGCCGAGCGGCTGCTGGAGCGGGCGTGGGACGAGAACATCGACCCGTTCAGCAACATCGTCCGGGTCACGATGGCGACGCTGCGGCGCAAGCTCGGGCAGCCGCCGGTGATCGAGACGGTGACGGGGTCCGGGTACCGGCTGGAGGCGCGGTGAAGAGGCTGAGCGTCAGGACGCGGCTCACGCTGGTGTACGGGTCGCTGTTCCTCGTCACGTCGGCGGCGCTGGTCGCGGTGACGTACCTGCTGACCGTCAGGTCGATGGACGCCCGGTTCACCGGGCGCCAGAGCGCGGACACGACGACGATCACCCGCTTGCGCGCGCTCGCCCTCGACGGGGACGTCACCCAGCTGGTGAAGTTGAAGGCCGACGCCGACCGGGAGCTGGCGCGGCAGAAGCACGAGGTCCTGGCGCAGCTCCTGCAGAGCTCCCTGGTGACGATGCTGGTGCTGGGCGTCCTGGGCGTGGTGATCGGGTACGTGGTGGCGGGGCGGATGCTGCGGCCGCTGCACACGGTGACCGCGACGGCGCGGCGGCTGTCGGAGAGCAACCTGCACGAGCGGATCGCGCTGGACGGCCCGCAGGACGAGATCAAGGACCTGGCCGACACCTTCGACCGGATGCTGGACCGGCTGAACCGCGCGTTCGACGCCCAGCGCCGGTTCGTCGCGAACGCCTCGCACGAGCTGCGCACGCCGCTGACCATCAACCGGACGGTGCTGGAGGTCGCGCTGGCGAGCCGGAGGAGCCCGCCGGAGACGAGGGCGCTCGCGGACGTCCTGCTCGGCAACACCGCGCGCCACGAGCGGCTCATCGAGGGGCTGCTGCTGCTCGCGAAGTCCGAGCGGGAGCCGGCCGCGCGGGTCGGCACGCCGCTGCGGGACGTGGTGCGCAGCGCGCTCGACCAGCTCGACGGCCGGGCGGAGGAGGCGGGCGTGGACGTCGAGGCCCGGCTCGGCCCGGCCGCGGTGACCGGCGACCCGGTGCTGCTGGAGCGGTGCGCCGTGAACCTGGTGGAGAACGCCGTGAAGTACAACGTGCGGGACGGGCGGGTGTGGGTGCGCACGGGCGTCCGGGACGGCGAGGCGTTCCTTCAGGTGGCCAACACCGGGCGGCCCGTCCCGTCCTACGAGGTCGCGACGATCTTCGAGCCGTTCCGGCGGCTGCGCGCGGACCGGACGGGTTCCAGGGACGGGGCGGGACTCGGCCTGTCGATCGTGCGGGCGGTCGTCGCGGCGCACGGCGGCTCGATCGACACCGTCCCGCGGCCGGACGGCGGCCTGTCGATCACGATCCGCCTGCCGGTGTCCCCCGAACCCGCCCTCGCGGTCTAGGGCCTACTTGAATCGGCCTCGTCCACGCGCGCGAACGCGCGACCTGCCCGGTGGAGCGAAGCCGGAGGCGAGCGGAACCGGGCAGATCGCGAAGCGATGCCGCGTTCGCCCAGGGCCGGTCACGTAGCGAGCCGCCAGGCGAGCGAAGTGGGCCGGGACTGTGAGAACACAGCCGCCAGGCGAGCGAAGTGGGCCGGGTCTGAATCAACACAGCGGCCACGGGACGCGGCCCTCGGGCTCGGCCCGGCCGGGGCGGGCGGTCAGCCAGCGGTGCACCACCTTGCCGGTCGCGTTGCGGGGCAGCTCGGGGATGAAGTACACGTCGCGGGGAACCGCGTAGCGGGCGACCTGGGCGTGCACGTAGGCGCGGACGGCGTCGGCGTCGAGACGGGCGCCGGGCCGCAGGACGACGTACGCGGCGAGGCGCTGCCCCCAATCGGGGTCGGGCACGCCGGTGACCGCGACCTCGCGGATCTCCGGCATCCGCATCAGGGCGTCCTCCACGTCGCCGGGGACGATGTTCTCGCCTCCGGAGACGACCATGCCGTCGTTGCGGCCGTCCACGAACAGCAGGCCGCGGTGGTCGACGTGGCCGAGGTCGCCGGTGGCGAGCATGCCGTCGCGGACCTCCATCGGCTCGCCGCCGGTGTAGCCCTCGAACAGCAGCTCGTTCGCGGCGAAGATCTGCCCGCGGGTGGAGCGGCCGAGGCGGCGGCCCTGCTCGTCGAGGATCGCCAGGGCGGTGTTGCGCGGCGGGCGGCCGGCGGTGCGCGGGTCGAGCCGCAGGTCGCGCGGGCCCGCGATGGACACCCAGGACGCCTCGGTGGTGCCGTAGACGTTGTAGAGCCGGTCGCCGAAGGCGTCCATGAACCGGGTCGCGAGGTCGCCGGGCAGCGCGGCGCCGCTCAGCGCCGCGATCCGCAGCGAGGACGTGTCGTACCGCTCGCGGACCTCGGGGGCCAGTTCGAGGATCCGCTGCAGCATGACCGGGACGGCGAACAGGGCGACGTCGCGGTGGGAGGCGACGGCCCGCAGCGTCCGCTCGGGGTCGAACCGGCGGTGCAGGACGACCGGCGCCCGCAGCGCCCAGGCCATCTGCAGCGCGGCGTAACCCCAGGTGTGGAACAGCGGAGCTTCGACGATCATGGTCTGCCGGGCGCGCAGCGGGATCCGGGACGTCATCGAGGCCAGCGGCCACAGGCCGGGCCGGGGCGGGCGGCGGGCTCCCTTCGGGCGGCCGGTGGTGCCCGAGCTCAGCATGATCGTCCGGCTCTGGATCTGCGGCGGCCCGGCGGCGGGCGCCGGCGCCGATCGGATGATCTCCTCGATGCTCGGCCCGGGGTCGGCGGGCACGGTGTCCGGGGCGGTGCGGGGCGGCGGCAGCGTCGCGGCGGGGACGGGGGCCGACAGCGGGGCGGCGGCGGGCGGCCGCCGGTCGGCCCACACCACCTTCCGGCGCAGCGCGATCGGGACGTTCGCCAGCAGCGGCGCGAACTCGGCGTCCGCGACGAGCAGGGTGGGGCGCAGCTCGCCGAGCACGGCGCGGATCTGGCCGGTTCCGAAACCGGTGTTGAGCAGCACGACCTCCGCGCCGCGCCGGGAGCACGCGACGAGGGTCAGGGCCATGCCGCGGTGGTTGCGGCACAGGACGCCGACGCGCGGGCGGGGGCCGTGCAGCGGCAGGCCGGCGGCGAGGCGGGCGGCGCGCTCGTCCAGCTCGGCGAACGTCAGCTCGCCCTCGTCGTCGATCAGGGCGGCGCGGGACGGGGAGCGGGCGGCGGCGGAGGCGACCAGTCCGGCGAGCGTCGTGCCCCAGCGCCGCAGCGTGCCGAACTGGCGGACCATCCGGCGGGGGCCGCCGGAGAACAGCAGGCCGGTGCCGAGCAGGAGGGCGGCGAGGTCGCGGATGTGCCCGATCCGCCGGCGCATCCCCGGCCGGTAAGCGGGCCTCGCGTGGGTCACCGCGCCCTCCTCCGGTGATTTCCGGTCACGTTACCCATCAGTCATGAACCGGACAAGGGCATGAGGGTCCCTCCCCGGGGCATCAGCGGGCTGAGCGGCGCGTCAGTGGTTACTGACGAGTAGCATTAAGGGTTACCAGCAAGTAGCATCGCTGACGCGGGTACTCGTGCCGCCGGCAGGGCGGCGCGAGGCTCGACACCTTCACCCGAGTCCATCGCAGGGAGGACGACCCGTGCCTCGCACCGCACGCGACGTCGTGTTCGTCGACGGCGTCCGCACGCCGTTCGGCAAGGCCGGCCCCAAGGGCCTCTACGCGCAGACCCGCGCCGACGACATGGTCGTCCGCGCGATCCGCGAGCTGATGCGCCGCAACCCGTCCCTCCCGCCCGAGCGGGTGGACGAGGTCGCCGTCGCCGCCACCACCCAGACCGGGGACCAGGGCCTGACCATCGGGCGGTCCGCCGCCGTGCTGGCCGGGCTGCCGAAGAGCGTCCCCGGCTTCGCCGTCGACCGGATGTGCGCGGGGGCCATGACCGCCGTGACCACCACCGGCGCCGGCATCGCGTTCGGCTCCTACGACGTCGCCATCGCGGGCGGCGTCGAGCACATGGGCCGGCACCCGATGGGCGAGGGCGTCGACCCGAACCCGCGGTTCCTCGCCGACAAGCTGGTCGACCCGTCCGCCCTGGTCATGGGATCGACCGCGGAGAACCTGCACGACCGGTTCCCCGGCATCACCAAGGAGCGCGCCGACGCCTACGCCGTGCGCAGCCAGCGGAAGGTCGCCGAGGCCTACGCGGCCGGGAGGATCCAGTCCGACCTGGTGCCGACCGCGGTCCGCTCCGCCGAGCGGGGCTGGGGCCTGGCCACCGAGGACGAGCCGCCGCGGCCCGGCACGACGATGGAGAGCCTCGCCGCGCTGAAGACGCCGTTCCGCGTGCACGGCAACGTCACGGCGGGCAACGCCGCCGGCCTCAACGACGGCGCCACCGCCTGCCTGCTCGCGGCCGAGGACGTCGCGCGCGAGCTCGGCCTCGCGCCGCGGATGCGGCTCGTCGACTTCGCCTTCGCCGGCGTCGAGCCGGAGGTGATGGGCGTCGGGCCGGTCCCCGCGACCGAGAAGCTCCTCGCCCGCAACGCGCTGACCATGGACGACATCGGCCTCATCGAGATCAACGAGGCCTTCGCCGTGCAGGTGCTCGCGTTCCTGGAGCACTTCAAGATCGCCGACGACGACGCGCGGGTGAACCCGTGGGGCGGCGCGATCGCCCTCGGCCACCCCCTCGCCTCGTCCGGCGTGCGGCTGATGAACCAGCTGTCCCGTCTTTTCGAGGAGCGCACGGACGTCCGGTTCGGGCTGACCACGATGTGCGTCGGCATGGGCATGGGCGGAACCGTCCTCTGGGAGAACGCGAACTGGGAGGGCGCCAAGTGAATCCCGACATCTTCAAGGACGAGGTCGTCACGCACGCGCGCGTACGCGACGTGACGCTGCCCTACGGCGCGGGCACGCTCGCGCTGATCACGCTCGACAACGGCTTCGACCACACCAAGCCCAACACGTTCGGCCCCGGCGGCCTCGCCGAGCTGAACGCCGCGCTGGACGAGGTCGCCGGGCGCGACGACATCGCGGCCGTCGGCGTCATCGGCAAGCCGTTCATCTTCGCGGTGGGCGCCGACCTCAAGGGCGTCCCGCTGGTCCGGCGGCGCGAGGACGCCGCGGCCATCGGCAGGCTCGGGCACGACGTGTTCCGCCGCCTCGGCGAGCTGGGCGTCCCCTCCTTCGCCTACTACAACGGCGCGGCGATGGGCGGCGGAGTCGAGATCGGCCTGCACTGCACCTACCGGACGATCTCGCGCGGCGTCCCGGCGTTCGCGCTGCCCGAGGCGTTCCTCGGCCTCGTCCCCGGCTGGGGCGGCACCTACCTGCTGCCGAACCTGATCGGCGCGGAGAAGGCGCTCAAGGTCGTCATCGACAACCCCCTGGCCCAGAACCGGATGCTCAGGGGCCCGCAGGCCCACGAGCTCGGCATCGCCGACGCGATCTTCGACTCGGCCGACTTCCTGGAGGAGTCCCTCGCCTGGACGGCCCGGGTGCTCAGGGGCGACATCACCGTACGGCGCCCGGAGGTCGACAAGGGCAAGGCGTGGGACGACGCCGTCGCCATGGCCCGCTGGAACGTGGAGGGCAAGCTCCACGGCGCGGCACCGTCCTACACCAGGGCGCTGGACCTGGTCGCCGCGGCCAAGGACCGCACCCGCGACGAGGGCTTCGCCGCCGAGGACGAGGCCCTGGCCGACCTCATCATGAGCGACGAGCTGCGCGCCGGGCTCTACGCGTTCGACCTCACCCAGAAGCGCGCGAAGCGGCCCGCCGGGGCGCCGGACAAGGAGCTCGCCCGCAAGGTCACCAAGGTCGGCGTCGTCGGCGCCGGGCTGATGGCGTCGCAGCTCGCCCTGCTGTTCGCGCGGCGCCTGGAGGTGCCGGTCGTGCTGACCGACCTCGACCAGGAGCGCCTGGACAAGGGCGTCGGCTACGCCCACGGCGAGATCGACAAGCTGCTCGGCAAGGGGCGGGTGTCCCCCGACAAGGCCAACCGCCTCAAGGGCCTCATCACCGGCTCGCTCACCAAGGACGCGTTCGCCGACGCCGACTTCGTCATCGAGGCCGTCTTCGAGGAGATGTCGGTCAAGCAGAAGGTGTTCGCCGAGGTCGAGGAGTACGTCTCGGCGGAGTGCGTCCTCGCGACCAACACCTCCTCGCTGTCGGTCACCGAGATGGCCTCCGGGCTCGCCCACCCCGAGCGGGTGGTCGGGTTCCACTTCTTCAACCCGGTCGCGGTGCTGCCGCTGCTGGAGATCGTCCGGGGCGAGCGGACCGACGACGCGGCCCTCGCCACCGCGTTCGCCGCGGGCAGGGCGCTGAAGAAGTCCTGCGTCCTGGTCAAGGACGCCCCGGCCTTCGTCGTCAACCGCGTCCTGCTGCGGCTGCTCGCCGAGATCGTCAGGACGGTGGACGAGGGCACGCCGATCGAGGTCGCCGAGCGCGCCGCCGCCCCGCTCGGCCTGCCGATGCCGCCGTTCGTGCTGATGGGCCTGGTCGGCCCGGCGATCGCGCTGCACGTCAACGAGACGCTGCACGCGGCGTTCCCGGACCGGTTCCCGCTGTCGGACAACCTGGCGAAGATGGTCGCGGCGGGCAAGAGCGGCGTGTACCTGCCCGACTTCACCCTCGACCCCGAGGTCGTGGAGATCTTCTCCGGCGGGTCGAGCCCCTCCACCGAGGAGCAGGTCCTCGACCGGGCACTCGCGGCCCTCGCCGACGAGATCCGGATCATGCTGGACGAGGGCGTCGTCGCGGCGCCGCAGGACATCGACCTGTGCATGATCCTCGGCGCCGGCTGGCCGTTCCATCTCGGCGGCATCACCCCGTACCTGGACAGGTCCGGCGTCGCCGAGCGCGCCGCGGGCGGCCGCTTCCTGGAGCCGGGGGTCGCCTCCCTGCCCTCCTGACCCCCGGGCCCTGGGCCCACCCGGAAGAAGGGGCGTTCCGAACCGCCTTCGGAACGCCTCTTTTCCGGCATTTCCCCTCGTCGCGGGGATGCGCGAGTTTCGGCGGATCATAACCCGCGCACATATGGGCATACGGCTGACGGTCGTATGCCGTGCACCGGACACGAGGGGGCGCCGAAATTGAACGTGCTGCGCACGAAGTCGGTCGAGCAGTCGATCAGGGACACGGAGGAGCCCGAGCACCGGCTCCGGCGCGACCTGTCGGCGTTCGACCTGACGGTGTTCGGTATCGGCGTGATCATCGGAACCGGCATCTTCGTGCTCACCGGCGAGGTCGCCAAGGACAAGGCCGGTCCGGCGGTCGCGCTGTCGTTCATCCTCGCCGCCGTCGTGTGCGGCCTCGCGGCGCTCTGCTACGCCGAGTTCGCCTCCACCGTCCCGGTCGCCGGCTCGGCCTACACCTTCTCCTACGCCACGATCGGCGAGTTCCCCGCCTGGATCATCGGCTGGGACCTCATCCTGGAGATGGCCCTCGGCGCGGCCGTGGTGTCGGTCGGCTGGTCGGGATACTTCGCCTCGCTGCTGGACGACGCGGGGGTCACGGTCCCGACGGCGATCGCGGCCCCGCCGGGCGAGGGCGGGACGGTGAACATCCCCGCCATCGGCCTCGTGCTGGCGGTGACCGCGCTGCTCGTCCTCGGCGTCAAGATCTCCTCGCGGGTGAACGCGGTGGTCGTCTCGATCAAGGTGGCCATCGTGCTGCTGGTGATCTTCGCCGGGCTGTTCTTCGTCAAGGGCGCCAACTACCACCCCTTCATCCCGCCGTCCAAGCCGACGCCGAGCGTGGAGGGCCTCAAGGCGCCGCTGATCCAGGTCATGACCGGCCACGCCCCGGTCAGCTACGGCTGGCTCGGCATCTTCTCGGCCGTCGCCATCGTGTTCTTCGCCTACATCGGCTTCGACATCGTCGCGACCGCGGCGGAGGAGGCGCGGCGCCCGCAGCGGGACCTGCCGATCGGGCTCATCGGCTCCCTCGTCATCACCGCCGTCCTGTACGCGGCCGTGGCGAGCGTCGTCGTCGGCATGCAGAAGTACACGGAGCTGAGCGTCGCCGCGCCGCTCGCGGACGCGTTCAAGGCCGTCGGCCATCCCGTCTTCGCCACGATCATCAGCATCGGCGCGGTCGTCGGGCTCACCACCGTCGTCCTCATCCTGCTCCTCGGGCAGAGCCGCATCTTCTTCGCGATGGGCCGCGACGGCCTGATGCCGCCCTGGCTCTCGGCCGTCCACCCGCGCTTCGGCACCCCCTACCGCGCGACCATCATCATGGGCGTGATCGTCGCGGTGCTCGCCGGGTTCATCCCGCTCGCCGAGCTGGCCGAACTGGTCAACATCGGGACGCTGTTCGCGTTCCTCGTCGTCTCGGTCGCCGTGGTGATCCTGCGCCGCACCCGCCCCGACCTGCCCCGCGCGTTCCGCACGCCCTGGGTGCCGGTCGTCCCGGTCCTGTCCGTGCTGGCCTGCCTGTTCGTGATGATCAACCTGCCGGTGGAGACCTGGCTGCGGTTCGTCGCCTGGATGGTCATCGGCGGTGTCGTCTACGCCGCCTACGGGTACCGCAACAGCAGGGTCGGCCGCCGGGCGGAGCAGATCTCCTCCGATTCCTGACACCGGCCCCGCCGTGACGGGACTCACGGTGTCCTTTCGACCGACAGGTGTGCACAATGGCGCGCATGGCATCTCCAGCGCGCGTCGCGGTGATCGGGTCGGGCCCGGCGGGGATCTACGCCGCCGAGGCCCTGGTGAAACAGGCCGGCGGCGACGTGCGCGTGGACGTCTTCGACCGGCTCCCGACGCCGTACGGGCTGGTGCGCTACGGCGTCGCGCCCGACCACACCTCGATCAAGTCGATCGCCCGGTACCTGCAGCGGGTGCTGGAGGACCCGGCCGTCCGGTTCTTCGGGTGCGTCGAGCTGGGCCGCGACCTCACCCGCGACGACCTGCTCGGATGCTACGACGCCGTCGTCTACTCCACCGGCGCGATGGTCGACCGGCACATGCGGATCCCCGGCGAGGACCTGCCCGGCAGCATCGCCGCCACCGACTTCGTCAACTGGTACTGCGGGCATCCCGACGCCGCCGACCACGAGTTCGACCTGTCGGTCGAGGAGGTCGCGGTCATCGGCGTCGGGAACGTCGCCGTGGACGTCGTGCGGATCCTCGCCAAGACGGCCGCCGAACTGCGCGCCACCGACGTGCCCGAGCAGGTGATCGAGGCGCTGTCGCGCAGCCGGGTCCGGCGCGTCCACATGATCGGGCGGCGCGGGCCGGCGCAGGCGAAGTTCACCACGAAGGAGGCGCGCGAGCTGGGCGAGCTGCCCAGCGCGAGCATCCACGTCAGCCCGCGGGACATGGAGCTCGACCCGGCGAGCGCGGAGCTGGCCGAGAACGACCGGCACGTCCGCGGCAACATCAAGGTGCTGGCGGCCTGGACGGGCGAGCCCGCCCCCGACCGCGCCCGCCACATCGACGTGCGGTTCTGGCGCGCCCCGGTCGAGATCCTCGGCGCCGACCGCGTCGAGGGCCTCAAGCTGGAGAGGACCCGGCTGGACGAGTCGGGCCGCGTCGCCGGCACCGGCGAGTTCGAGACCCTGCCGGTCGGCATGGTGCTGCGCTCCGTCGGCTACCAGAGCGTCCCGCTGGAGGGCGTCCCGTTCGACGAGCGCTCCTTCGTCGTCCCGAACGAGGGCGGCCGCATCGTCGGCCCGGACGGCGCCTTCGTGCCCCGCGAGTACGTCGCCGGCTGGATCAAGCGCGGGCCGTCCGGCGTCGTCGGGACCAACAAGTCCGACGCCGCCGAGACCGTCCGCAACCTGCTGGAGGACCTCGCGGACGCCGGGACGGCGCCCGAGCGCACCATCGAGGAGCTGCTGGAGTCGCGCGGGCTGCCCGTCGTCACCTACGACGACTGGCTCAACCTGGACGCCGCCGAGATCGCCCTCGCCCGCGCCCTCGACCGCGGGGAGCGCGTCAAGCTCGCCCGCTGGGAGGCGATGCGGTCCGCCTGCCGGGGTTCCTCGTGATCCTTCCGAAGTCCCCGGCGGGAAACTAGTGACGCAAAGGTGACCCGGACGCTACGGTGCGCGTGTGACCGGCGGTCCTGAACTGCACGGGTTCCCCCCACCCGAGACGGTCCCCGACCTCAGGTGGCTAGGACCCGACTACGTCTCCGTACTGGTGTACGACCTGACGCGGGGTCTCCTGCGCCAGGATCCGCGCACGTCCGTCATGGGCGTGCGGTGCGAGGGCGCGCCCCGGCTGGCGCCCTCGGTCGACCCGGCGGGGGTCATCCGCGCGCACGACGCCTGCTTCCCGCTCCAGGTCTACGTCCAGGACGGCGTGGGGCGCCCCTGGTGCCTGCGCGGGCGATGGACGTACTTCGGACGCGACCTCGGCACGTCCGCCGCGTCCATCACCCACGCGTGGCGGCTGCTGTCCGCGGAGGGCGGCTAGGAACGCTCCTGCGAGGCGGCGGGCTCGTCGGCGTCGGCGGTGAGGCGGGCCACCGACTCGGTGACGTCGCGCGCCAGCGCCTGCGGCGTGAGGCCGATGTCGGCGAGGATCTGGCTCCGGGACGCGTGGTCGAGGAACTCCTGCGGGATGCCGAAGGTGCGCAGGGGCGCGTCGACGCCGGCGTCGCGCAGCAGCCGGGCCACGGCGTCGCCGACGGCGCCGGTGCGGCCGTTGTCCTCGGCGACGGCGACGAGCGTGTGCTCGCGGGCGAGGTCGAGCAGCGCCGGGTCGAGCGGCTTCACCCAGCGGGGGTCGACGACGGTGACGCCGATGCCCTGCGCGGCGATCAGCTCCGCCGCCTCGACCGCGGTCGCCGCCATCGAACCGGCCGCGACCATGAGGACGCGGGTGCCGTTGGAGCCGTCGTGGCGGGCCAGCACGTCCATGCCGCCGGCCTTGCCGACCGCCTCGATGTCGGCGGCGGCCGGGCCCTTGGGGTAGCGGATCGCGGTCGGGCCGTCGGAGACCGCCACGCACTCGCGCAGCAGCTCGCGGAGCCGGGCGCCGTCGCGCGGGACGGCGATGCGCATGCCCGGGACGAGCTGCAGGATCGACATGTCCCACATGCCGTTGTGGCTGGCGCCGTCGTCGCCGGTCACGCCGGAGCGGTCCAGGGCGAAGGTGACGGGCTGGCGGTGCAGCGCCGTGTCCATCAGGACCTGGTCGAAGGCGCGGTTGAGGAACGTGGCGTACACGGCCACGACCGGGTGCAGGCCGCCCATCGCGAGCCCGGTGGCGGAGGTGACGGCGTGCTGCTCGGCGATGCCCACGTCGAAGATGCGGTCGGGGAACGCCTCGGCGAACGGCGCGAGCCCGACCGGGTAGAGCATCGCGGCGGTGATGCCGACGACGTCGCGGCGCTCCCGCCCGATCGCCACCATCTCCTCGCCGAAGATCTTCGTCCAGGCGGGGCCGCCCTTGCCGGTGACGAACTTGCCGGTGGCGGGGTCGAACGCGCCGCCGCCGTGCATGCAGTCCTCGGTGTCGTTCTCGGCGGGGGCGTAGCCGCGGCCCTTGGTGGTGATGCAGTGCACGATCACCGGGCGGCCGAACCCACGGGCGCGGCGCAGCGCCCGCTCCACGGCGTCCTCGTCGTGGCCGTCGATCGGGCCGACGTACTTCATGCCGAGGTCCTCGAACATGGCCTGCGGCTGCAGGACGTCCTTGAGGCCCTTCTTGATGCCGTGCAGCGCCTCGTAGGCGACGTTGCCGACCACGGGCGCCCGCGGCACCGTCTTCTTGATCAGGTCGAGCGCGTTCTCGTAGCCCTGGGTGACGCGCAGGTCGGCCAGGTGCGAGGCGAGGCCGCCGATGGTCGGCGAGTAGGACCGGCCGTTGTCGTTGACGACGATGATGACGGGGCGGTCGACGCCGGCGGCGATGTTGTTCAGCGCCTCCCAGCACATGCCGCCGGTCAGCGCGCCGTCACCGACGACCGCGACGACGGCGCGGTCGTCCTCGCCGCGCAGCTGGAAGGCCTTGGCGAACCCGTCGGCGTAGGACAGGGCGGTCGAGGCGTGCGAGTTCTCGATGATGTCGTGCTCGGACTCGGCGCGGCTCGGGTAGCCCGACAGGCCGCCGCGCTTGCGCAGCAGCTCGAAGTCGTGCCGGCCGGTGAGCATCTTGTGCACGTAGGCCTGGTGGCCCGTGTCGAAGAGGATCTTGTCGTGCGGCGAGTCGAAGACGCGGTGCAGCGCGATCGTCAGCTCGACCGCGCCCAGGTTGGGCCCCAGGTGCCCCCCGGTCTTGGAGACCGCCTGGACGAGGAACTCGCGGATCTCCTCCGCGAGCCGAGACAGCTGAGCGGCGTCCAGTCGCTTGAGGTCGTCAGGACCCGTGATCGACTCCAGCAAGCTCACTCGTTTCAACTCCTCCGTCGGGGATTCGGTCTCCCCTGGCTCGGGCCGTTCCGAGTTTAATCCCGGTTCGCCCGCGACGCGCCGCAGACCACCCGCCCGGGGGGTGTGAAAAGACTGACCCCGGTGCGAGGGATGAGGTAGGAAAAGAGCATGGGCGTCGAAGAGATTGTGCTGCTCAACGCGGACGACGAGGCCGTCGGAACCGCGCCCAAGAGCGCCAGCCACCATAGAGACACGCCGTACCACCTGGCCTTCTCCTGCTATGTGACGGACACGGAGGGTCGTGTGCTGATCACTCAGCGCGCCCTCGGAAAGCGCACCTTCCCCGGTGTCTGGACGGGCAGCTGCTGCGGCCACCCGGGCCCCGGCGAGAAGCTGCGCGACGCCGTGCTCCGGCGATTGCAGGACGAGCTGGACATCCAGGACGCAACGCTGACCCCCGTCCTGCCGCGGTTCCAGTACCGGGCCGTGGCCGACGACGGGACGGTCGAGCACGAGCGCTGCCCGGTCGTGCGCGCCGTCGTCCCCGCGGGCGCGGCCGTCCACCCGAATCCCGAGGAGGTGGAGCGCGCCGAGTGGTGGACGTGGGAGCGGTGCCTGGAACTGACCGGAAAGCCCGAGTCCTCCCCCTGGTACCGGCTCCAGCTGGCCGAACTGGCGCCGCTCGGCACGCCGCTCGACTGGCCGGACGCGGGCCGCGCCGGCCTGCCGCCCGCCCTCGGCTGGTAGCCGCGGGCGGCCGCGTCCCCGGCCGCGTCCCCGGCCGCGCCCGCCGGGGCGCGGGCCGGGCCGGTGTGGCGCGCATCACTGAAAGATCACTATTCGGCGTCCGGTGTTGACCGTCCGTCCGTCCAAGCAGACGCTTGTTTTTCGGTGCAACCGAAGGGACGGACGATGCGAGTACGTGCTCCCCGGCGCCGCTGGACGGCGGTCGCTGCCGTGACCATGACGGCCGCCCTCGCCGTGTCGGCCTGCGGCGGCAGCGACGGCAAGGGCTCCGACGACACATCCCAGGTCGAGGTCTTCTCCTGGTGGACCGGTCCGGGCGAGGCGGACGGGCTCGCCGCGATGAAGGCCGACTTCGAGAAGAAGAACACCGGCACCAAGTTCGTCAACGCGGCCATCGCCGGCGGGTCCGGCACCCAGGCCCAGGCCGTGCTGGCGAGCCGGCTGCAGAACCGCAAGCCGCCGGACTCCTTCCAGGGCCACGCGGGCGCCGAACTGCTCGACTACATCAAGGCCGGGCAGATCGAGCCGCTGGACTCCTTCTACGAAGAGAACAACCTGAAGTCGGTCTACCCGCAGCAGCTCCTCGACCAGATCAGCTACAAGGGGAAGATCTACTCGGTGCCGGTGAACATCCACCGGTCGAACATGCTCTGGTACAACCCGGGCATCCTCAAGGACGCCGGGATCTCGGGGCCGCCCACGACGATCGCCGAGTTCATCACCGCGCTGAAGGCCGTCAAGGACAAGACCAAGAAGGTCCCGCTGTCGCTCGGCGCGCAGTGGACGGCCGACCACCTGCTGGAGAACGTCCTGCTGGGCGACCTCGGCACCGACGCCTACAACGCGCTGTGGAAGCCGGGCGCCGACTGGGGCAGCCCGGCCGTCACCAAGGCGCTGACCGACTACGCCGAGATCATGAAGTACACGACGCTGGAGGCCGCGTCCACGGACTGGCAGGGCGCCGCGAAGGCCGTCGTGGACGGCAAGGCCGCGTTCAACATCATGGGCGACTGGGCGTACGGGTACTTCGTCGGAAGCGCCCCCAACGGGCTCGGCAAGAAGCTCGACACCGACTTCAAGTACGCGGCCTCCCCCGGCACCGACGGCACCTACCTGTGGCTGTCGGACAGCTTCACCCTGCCCAAGGGCGCGCCTCACCGCGGCGGCGCCCTCGCGTGGCTGAAGGAGGTGTCCAGCAAGGAGGGGCAGGACCTGTTCAACCCGAAGAAGGGATCCGTCCCCGCCCGCAAGGACGCCGACAAGAGCCTCTACAAGGGCTACCTCCAGTACGCGTTCGAGCAGTGGAACAAGCCCGGCATCAAGCTGGCGGGCTCGTTCTGGCACGGCGTCAACGCCAGTAAGAAGCAGCACACCGACATCGACACGGCAGTGGGCCTCTTCTTGCAGAACAAGGACGTCGCCAAGCTGCAGCAGGGGCTGGTGAGCGCGGCAAAGAACAGCGGCCAGTGAGGCCCTCCGGCTCCCGATGGGCCCGTAGCCGCAGGTGGCTGCCCGGGCTGCTGCTGGTCTCGCCGTCCATCGTCGCGATCGGCCTGTTCGTCTACGGGCTCATCTTCTGGAACACCCGGGTCGCGGTGAGCGGCAAGCACGACGAGGTCACCGAGTACGGGTTCGACAAGGGAAGGAACTTCGTCGACCTGTGGGACCAGCCCAGCTGGCCCGGCGCGGTGAAGCACGCGCTGCTGTTCACGGCGGTCTTCGTCGTCGGCGCCCTGGTGCTCGGCGCGTTCCTGGCGTTCCTGATGGACAAGGGCATCAGGGGCGAGGCGTCCTTCCGCGTCGTCTACCTGTTCCCCATGGCGGTGTCGTTCATCGCCAGCGGCGTCGTGTGGCGCTGGCTGATGAACCCGGCGCCGCCGGAGCGCGCGGTCGGCTTGAACCAGCTGTTCGGCAAGCTGCACCTCGGCGCGCTGGCGAACAGCTGGTGGCAGGACCCGGACTGGGGCATGGCGGCCATGGCGCTGCCCGCGATCTGGCAGATGTCCGGGTACGTCATGGCGCTGTACCTCGCCGGCTTCCGCGGCGTCCCCGGCGAGCTGCGCGAGGCGGCGCGGGTGGACGGCGCGTCCGAGTGGAAGGTGTACCGGTACGTGGTGTTCCCGCAGCTCCGCCCGGTGACGCTGTCCGCGCTGATCATCCTCGGGCACATCTCGCTGAAGGTGTTCGACCTGATCATGGCGATCGCGGGCAAGCAGATCATCACCTATGTGCCGGCCGTGGCCGCCTATGTCGAGATCTTCGACCGGCACGACCCGGCGAACGGCGCCACGATCGCCACCTACCTGCTGGTCGCGGTGGCCGTGCTGGTGATCCCCTACCTGGTCTGGTCGGTGCGGACGGAGCGGACGCGATGACGGGCGTGGAGGCGTCCCCGGCGCCGGTGCGGCGCCGGCGGGCGGGCGGGCGGCGCGGCGCGGCGGCGGAGCCGGGGAGGTCGTCCGGCGCCTGGCAGGCCGTCAAGCTGGTCGTCCTGCTGGCGTTCGTCCTGCTCTTCCTGATCCCCGTGTACGTGCTGGTGGTCACGAGCTTCAAGCCGCTGGACGAGGCGGACCCGAGCAGCGCGTGGAACCTGCCGGGCCAGTGGAGCACGTCCGGCTGGAGCTCGGCGTGGGACGCGCTGCGGCCCGGCCTGGTGAACAGCGTCAAGATCGCCGTCTCGGGGTCGCTGATCTCGGCGGTGCTCGGCTCGCTGAACGGCTACGTGGTGTCCAAATGGCGGTTCCCGGGCGCGGACGTCGTCTTCACCCTTTTCCTGTTCGGCATGTTCATCCCGTACCAGGCGGTGATGATCCCGCTGGCGGGCCTGCTCACCGACATGGAACTGGTGGGCACGATCCGCGGCCTCGTCCTCGCGCACGTCGTGTACGGCATCCCGATCTGCACGCTGATCTTCCGGAACTACTACGTGACGATCCCGGACGAGCTGATCGAGGCGGCCCGCGTCGACGGCGCCGGGATGCTCCGCACCTACTGGTCGGTCGTCCTGCCCGTGTCGGCGCCGGCGTTCGCGGTGACGCTGATCTGGCAGTTCACCTCGATGTGGAACGACTTCCTGTTCGCGGTGTTCCTCGGCGCCCCCGACAGCTGGCCGGTGACGGTGATGCTGAACAACACGGCCGGCTCGGGGGCCGTGGCCGTCCAGTACAACCAGCAGATGGCGGAGGCGCTCCTCGCGTCCCTGCCGACCCTTCTGGTCTACCTGCTCCTCGGACGGTTCTTCATGCGCGGCCTCATGGCGGGGGCGTTGAAGGGCTGAGAATTCCACCGGCACGTCAACCGCTTATCGACCTCAAGCGTCACATGGGTGATCAACCACCTCATGGGCCCGAAAGGCCCATGACGGACAAGGACCCTTTCGCCTTGTGCGTTGGCAATTCCTGCGGGATGCGCCTAGCCTCTCGGGCATCGTCGTACGGCACCCGGCGTCCGCCGCCGGGCGTCCCGGCGATCCCGGGGGCGAACGGACCGGGCGGACAACGGAGGTGACCGCGTGCAGGCGATGAGTGTTCAGCAGCCCTGGGCGTTCGCGATCGCGCGTGGTGGCAAGAGCGTGGCGAACCAGAGCTTCCCGACCGCCTACCGCGGTCCGCTCCTCATCCACGCCTCGATGCGCGTCGACCTGAAGGCGTGCGACTCCCCGCTGGTCCAGGCGGCCGGCTGGGACCCCCGCGACCCGCTCGCCACGATCGGCGCCGTCATCGCGGTCGCCGAACTCGACGACGTCTGCTCCGCCGCGGTCCGCGGCGCCTCCTGCGACTGCGGCCCCTGGGCCGACTCGGCCTCCCACCACTGGCTCCTGTCCGGCATCCGGGCCCTCCCCCGCCCCATCGTCGCCCTGGGCCGCACCGACCTGTGGCAGCCCACCCCCAGCCTCCTCAAAGAGGTCGAGACGATGTTCGCGGCCGCCGCCCTCCACAACGCCACCTGAGCGCGGGAAGGATCCTCAGGAGGCTCTGAGGGCTTCGGCGGCTTCGCGGAGGCGGGCGAACTCGGCGGCGATGCGGTCGAGGGGCCAGCTCGCGTTGAGGCCGCTCGGGTTGGGCAGGACCCACAGGCGCGCGGGGCCGAAGTCCTCGTCCTGCGGGCCGATCCGCGTCCGGGGGCGGCCGAAGGCGGTGCGGTAGGCGGTGACGCCCGCGACGGCCAGGCAGGCCGGGCGGTGGCGTTCGACGAGGGCGGCCAGGCGGCGCCCGCCCTCGCGGAGCTCGGCGTCGGTCAGCTCGTCGGCGCGGGCGGTGGTGCGCGGCGCCAGGTTGGTGATGCCGAGGCCGTAGCCGGGCAGGAGGACCTGCTCGGACGGGTGCAGCCGCCGGTCGGTGAAGCCGGACAGGTGCAGCGCGGGCCAGAAGCGGTTGCCGGGACGGGCGAAGTGGCGGCCGGTCGCCCCCGAGTACAGGCCCGGGTTGATGCCGCAGAACAGGACGCGGAGCGTCCCGGGGACCTCGGGCAGGACGTCGGGGATGACGCGGTCGCGGGCGGCCTCCAGGTCGGCCTTGGTGGGGCGCATCAGATCAGGTTACGGACGATGAGCACCACCGCGGACGTCCCGACGACGGCGAGGAGCGCGAGGCGCAGGCGCCCGGCGTCCAGGTAGCGGCGCAGCGGGCCGGCGGCGAGGAACCCGGCGAACACGAACGGGACCAGCTCCGCGCCCGCGACGACCTGCCGGGCCGGGAGGCGTCCGGCGGCGGCGAGGGTGAGGAGCGACAGCAGGGCGCCGGCGATGAAGAAGACCGCCAGGGTCGCGCGGACGCGGGGGCCGCTCTCGCGCTGGTAGAGCAGCGCGATCGGCGGGCCGCCGATGCCGGACGCGGTGCCGGTCGTGCCGGAGATGACGCCGGCGGTGGTGAGCGTGCGGCGGTTGCGCGGCAGGTCCGCGGTCCAGGCGGTCAGGACGAGCGCGGCGAGGACGACCACGCCGATCACGACGCCGAGGACGCGGTCCGGGGCGGCCGCCACCAGCCACACGCCGGCCGGCGTGCCGGCGAGGCGGCCGGCGAACGCCCAGCCGAGCCCGCGCAGGTCCGCGTGCCGCAGTTCCTGGGCGAGCGTCGCGAACGGCAGGACGAGCGCGATGACGAGGATCGCGCCCGGCATCAGGGACGGGTACAGCATCGTCACGATCGGCGTCGCGACCAGCCCGACGCCGAGGCCGACGCTGCCCTGCACGATCGCGCCGGCCAGCGCGGCAAGGCCCCCGATCAGGACGAAATCGACAGGTGGCACGCCGAGTGAGCCTACCGCCCGGTCAGACGGCGACCATGATCAGGCGGACGCCGCGGTCAGGCGGTCGAGCTGGTCGGCGGTGAGCGTCGTGCGGGCGGCCTCCACGAGCGGCGGGAGCTGTTCCAGGGTGCGGGCGCTCGCGATGGGCGCGGCGACGGTCGGCCGGGCGGCGAGCCAGGCGAGGGCGACGGTCGCGACCGGGACGTCCTGCTCCTCGGCGACGATGTCCAGCGCCGCCAGGACGGCGCGCCCGCGCTCGGTCTCCAGGTGCCGCGCCGCGCCCCCGGCGCGCGCGCTGTCCACCGTGGACCCGGGACGGTACTTCCCGGTGAGGAAGCCGGACGCGAGCCCGTAGTACGGGACGGCGGCGAGCCCGTACTTCTCGGCCAGGTCGCGGCGCGGTCCCTCGTAGGAGCCGCGGGAGACGAGGTTGTACTCCGGCTGGATGGCGACGTAGCGGGCCGTCCCCTCGCGTTCGCCGAACTCCAGGGAGGCCTGGAGCCGGTCCAGCTCGATGTTCGACACCCCGATCTGGCGGATCTTGCCGGCGGCGACCAGCCCGTCCAGCGCCGTCATGATCTCCTCGACGGGCACCGACGGGTCGTCGAAGTGGGTGAAGTACAGGTCGATGCGGTCGGTGCGCAGCCGCCGCAGCGAGTCGTCCACGGCCGACCTCAGCGTCGCCGCGGCGAGCCCCCGGTGCTCGGGGTGCCTGCCGCCCTTGGTCGCGATCACGAGGTCGTCGCGGTTGCCGCGCGACTCCGCCCACTCCCCGATGATCGATTCGGACTCGCCGCCGCGGTTGCCCTCCACCCACGCCGAGTAGGAGTCGGCGGTGTCGAGGAAGTTGCCGCCGGCCGCCGCGTAGGCGTCCAGGATCTCGAACGAGCGCTCCCGGTCCGCCGTCCAGCCGAAGACGTTGCCGCCCAGGCAGAGCGGGAAGACGTCCAGTTCACCGATCTTGTGCATGGCTTCCTTGTCGTCGATCGCGGCAGGGGTTGCAGGGACCACTACCCCGTGCCGGCCGCGCTAGCCGCGACCTGGGCGGCGAGCCCGCGGGCGAGCGCGTCGGCCTCGGTCTCCGAGAGCGGGGCGTGCCCGACGAGGATGCGGTACCAGAGCACCCCGTAGGCCTGGTCGACGACGAGGTCGAGGTCGGTCGCGGTGGAGACCTCGCCGCGGTCGCGGGCCCGCTCCAGCAGCCCGCGCAGCACCGCGCGCCGTCCGGCGATGAAGGCGCGCATGTGGTCGCGGGCGTGGGGGTCGCGCTGCGCCTCGGCCATCGCGTGCCGCAGGACCGACACCGTGCGCTCGTGCCCCACGGCCCGGAACGTCGCGCGGAGGAACGCCCTGAGGTCGCCGTGAAGCGAGCCGGTGTCCGGGACGGGGATGTCCTCTCCGGCGCGCTCGGCCACCGCCTCCAGCAGCACGGCGCCCTTGGACGGCCACCAGCGGTAGATCGTCTGCTTCCCGACGCCGGCCGCCGCCGCGATCGTGTCGATCGTCACGGGGGTGTCGCCGGTGCCGCCGAGCAGCTCGACGGCGACGTCCAGGATCGCCCGGCGGGCGGCCTCGTTGCGTCGCCGGCCCGTGTGCGGTCGGCGGGTCTCACCAGTCATGGGCAGAGCATATCCGTTTGACGAGACCGCATGTCTCGGCAAACAATTGCCAAGACGAACAGTCTCGACAATGAAAGGCCACGCATCATGACGCTCAACGGGCAGCGGGTCCTCGTCTGCGGCGGCACCTCCGGGATCGGCGCGGCCACCGCCCGGCTCTTCGCCGGCCAGGGCGCCGACGCCGTGGTCACCGGACGCGACGCCGAGCGCCTCGCCAGGGCGGCGGCGGACGGCCTCACCGCGCGCCGGCTGGACGCGGCCTCGGCCGAGGAGGTCGCCGCGTTCTTCGCCGAGGACACGGTCTACGACCACCTCGTCCTCGCGCTGAGCGGCGGAGCGGGCGCGGGCCCGATCGCCGCCCTCGACCCGGCCGATCTGCGCGCCGGCTTCGAGGCCAAGTTCTGGCCGCACCTGCGGCTCGTCCAGGCCGCGCTCCCCCGGATGGCGGCGGGCGGCTCGGTCACGTTCGTCACCGCGTCGTCGGCGCGGGCCGCGCTGCCCGGCACGGCCGGCCTCGCGGCGATCAACGGCGCGCTGGAGGCGATGGTGCGGCCCCTCGCCGCCGAACTGGCGCCGCTGCGCGTCAACGCCGTCTCCCCGGGCGTCATCGACACCCCGTGGTGGGACGGAATGCCCGCCGAGCAGCGCGCCGCCCTGTTCGCCGAGCACGCCGCCGCCCTGCCGGTCGGGCGCGTCGGGCGTCCCGAGGACGTGGCGCAGGCGATCCTGCTGACCGCGACGAACGGGTTCGTCACCGGCAGCGTCGTCGAGTGCAACGGCGGCCTGACCCTGCCCACCGGCCGCTGAACGCACGGAACGGGCCGCCCCCCGCGGCGGGGAGGCGGCCCGTTTCGGCGTGCGGACTACTTGCGGAGCAGGTTCCGCAGGACGTACTGGAGGATGCCGCCGTTGCGGTAGTAGTCGGCCTCGCCGGGGGTGTCGATGCGGACGACGGCGGTGAACTCCTTGCCGTCGGCCTTGACGGTGACCTCCTCCGGGACCCCGCCCTCGTTGAGCGCGGTGACGCCGGTGATGTCGAACGTCTCGGTGCCGGTGAGGCCGAGGGACTCGGCCGACTCCCCGTCCTTGAACTGCAGCGGCAGGACGCCGAGGCCGATCAGGTTGGAGCGGTGGATGCGCTCGTAGGACTGGGCGATGACGGCGCGGACGCCGAGCAGCGCGGTGCCCTTGGCCGCCCAGTCGCGCGACGAGCCGGAGCCGTACTCCTTGCCCGCGATGACCACGAGCGGGGTGCCCTGCGCCGCGTAGTTCTGCGCGGCGTCGTAGATGAACGCCTGCGGCGCGTCCTCCTGGGTGAAGTCGCGGGTGTAGCCGCCCTCGACGCCGTCCAGGAGCTGGTTGCGCAGCCGGATGTTGGCGAACGTCCCGCGGATCATGACCTCGTGGTTGCCGCGGCGCGAGCCGTAGGAGTTGAAGTCCTTGACCGCGACGCCGTTGTCCTCCAGGTACCGCGCGGCGGGCGTGCCGGCCTTGATGGACCCGGCCGGGGAGATGTGGTCGGTGGTGACCGAGTCGCCGAGCTTGGCCAGGACGCGGGCGCCGTGGATGTCGGCGACCGGCTCCGGCTCGGCGCCCATGCCGTCGAAGTACGGCGCCTTGCGGACGTAGGTCGACGAGGCGTCCCACTCGAACAGGTCGCCGGTCGGGATGTCGAGGTTCCGCCAGCGGTCGTCGCCCTTGAAGACGTCGGCGTAGCTCTCGGTGAACATCTCCTGCCCGATGGACGACTCGACGATCGCGGCGACCTCCTCCGGCGCGGGCCAGATGTCGGCCAGGCGGACCGGGCCGTCGGGGCCCTCGGCGATCGGGTCGTTGAGGATGTCGATGTCCATCGTCCCGGCGAGCGCGTAGGCGATGACCAGCGGCGGCGAGGCCAGGTAGTTCATCTTCACGTCGGGGCTGATGCGACCCTCGAAGTTGCGGTTGCCCGACAGGACCGCGGTGACCGCGAGGTCGTTGTCGTTGACCGCCTTGGAGATCTCCGGCTGCAGCGGGCCGGTGTTGCCGATGCAGGTGGTGCAGCCGTACCCGACCAGGTTGAAGCCGATCTTGTCGAGGTACGGGGTGAGGCCGGCGCGCTCCAGGTAGTCGGTGACGACCTGGGACCCGGGCGCGAGGGAGGTCTTCACCCACGGCTTGCGGGTCAGGCCCTTGTCCACCGCGTTCTTCGCCAGCAGCGCCGCCCCGATCATCACGTACGGGTTGGAGGTGTTGGTGCAGGAGGTGATGGCCGCGACGGCGACGTGCCCGTGGTCGAGCTCGAAGGACGTCCCGTCGTCCAGGGTGACCGGGACGGGGTTGTGCGGGCGCTCGGACCCGTTGGAGCCGTGCTGCCGGGGCTTGTCGCCGGCCGTGTCGCCGCTGATCGCCGGGGAGTCCGAGGCCGGGAAGGACTCGCTGGAGGCCTCGTCGGCCGCGCCCTGGATGCTCTCGGCGTAGTTCAGCACGTCCCGCCGCCAGGTCTGCTTGGCCTCGGCCAGGGAGATGCGGTCCTGCGGGCGCTTCGGGCCGGCCAGCGACGGGACGACCGTCGCGAGGTCCAGCTCCATGTACTCGGAGAACTCCGGCTCCACCGAGGGGTCGAGCCACAGGCCCTGCGCCTTGGCGTAGGCCTCGACGAGCGCGATCTGCTCCTCGTCCCGGCCGGTGAGGCGCAGGTACTTCAGGGTCTCGTCGTCGATCGGGAAGATCGCGCAGGTGGAGCCGAACTCGGGGCTCATGTTGCCGATCGTGGCGCGGTTCGCCAGCGGCAGCGCATGCACGCCCTCGCCGTAGAACTCCACGAACTTGCCGACGACGCCGTGCTCGCGCAGCATCTCGGTGATGGTGAGCACGAGGTCGGTCGCGGTCGTCCCGGCGGGCATCTCGCCGGTCAGCTTGAAGCCGACGACGCGCGGGATGAGCATGGAGATCGGCTGGCCGAGCATCGCGGCCTCCGCCTCGATGCCGCCGACGCCCCAGCCGAGCACGCCGATGCCGTTCTCCATCGTCGTGTGCGAGTCGGTGCCGACGCAGGTGTCGGGGTAGGCGACCCCGCCCCGGTCGAACACCACGCGGGCCAGGTGCTCGATGTTCACCTGGTGGACGATGCCGGTGCCGGGCGGGACGACCTTGAACTCGTCGAACGCCGTCTGCCCCCAGCGCAGGAACTGGTAGCGCTCCTTGTTGCGCTCGTACTCGCGCTGCACGTTGCGCTCGAAGGCGTCCGGCGAGCCGAAGTAGTCGACGATCACCGAGTGGTCGATCACCAGCTCGGCCGGCGCCAGCGGGTTGATCCTGGTCGGGTCGCCGCCGAGGTCGCGCACCGCCTCGCGCATCGTGGCCAGGTCGACCACGCACGGCACGCCGGTGAAGTCCTGCATGATCACCCGCGCGGGGGTGAACTGGATCTCCTTGCTCGGCTTGGCCTTCGCGTCCCACTGGGCGAGCGCGCGGATGTGGTCGGCGGTGACGTTCGCACCGTCCTCGGTGCGCAGCAGGTTCTCCAGCAGCACCTTGAGGCTGTACGGGAGACGGGCCGAGCCCTCGACGGCGTCCAGCCGGTAGATGTCGTACGACCTGTCGCCGACCTGCAGCTTGTCGAGACTGCCGAAGCTGTTCGCGGACACGGACTCCTCCTCCGTCGCCACCGCGCGTCCGGTCCGGGACATGAGCGCGCGGCGCTGGGTTGATCTTCAGTAAGGCCCGTCCCCGAGGCCGACGCGGGACGGCGCGCGGCGGGACGGGAGCTTCGTCTCCCTTGATCCTGCCTTAGTCGGAATCCTGACCGGGAATCAGGGCCGCCTAACTTCCGCCGCTTTTCTCTCGACGTCAAGCTATCTTCATTTTATCTCGACATCAAGCTACTTGCCCTCGGTACGCGGCCCTGGGCACGACAAGCAGGACGGGTGTGGCCGGAGGGGTTCCACCGGCCGCACCCGTCCTCAGCGGTGCGGGCTCTACCTGAGCCAGAGAATCGGGCGGCGGCGCCCATCGGGCGGCCGGGAGCGGCCTGCGCGCCGGATCAGAGGGAGTTCCAGAAAGAGCAGTTCGCGGTCGTGGCTGTGTCGGTGCGGTGAACGGCGCCGGGCGCCAGGGACAGGACGTCGCCCGACGAGCGGAAGCGCGGCCAGTGCGGCGCCTGACGGGCCTGCGGCCTGCCGTCGCGGGCGAAGGACGTCCAGTAGCCGACCATGGCGTCGGAGAGCCGCTGCTGCGCCGGGGTCAGCGTGCCGATCAGGCCCGGGAACAGGAACGTCAGCTCGCTGGCGTGCTCGGCGCCCTCCTCGAAGCCGGGGACGTCGAGCAGCGGCGGAGCGGCCCGGTCGGCGAACTGGTACGCGTACACCGGGACGCCCGCGCGGTCGAGCAGGCGGAACGCGTTCTGGTGCACGCACGCCGACAGCACTTCGTTGGAGTCCGTCTGGAGCGTCGCCAACGCGATCCTGGGCTCCGGGTAGGCCGCCGCCGGGTAGCGGGCCAGTACCTTGCCGGCGTCGGCGCCATAGGCGGAGCGGACGATGTCCTCGTACTGAGCGGCGGTGATGGGGTCCGGAAAGGAGAGGGAGACGAACAGGCGCATCTCGTCCAGCGTGTTGCCGTGCATGACCGGGACCCGGTTGAAGCGGCCCCGTTCGATCGCCTGCTCGGGCTGCAGCGGCAGGACGTGGTCGCCGCCCGCCACCGGACCCGCGTCCGTGGCCTTGGCCTCGAAGGTCTCCAGCACTGTCTTGACGGGGGTCGCGCGCAGGCACGCGGCGTCGGCCGCGTCAGAGCCCTTGTCGCACCCCATCGCCTTGGCGATCGTCACCCCCTCGGCCTCTGCCGAGGTCTCCGTGCGGGCGGGCGCGGTACAGGAGTAGCTCTGCGCGATGACCTTGTGGAACAGGCCGGCGGCGGTGGGAGAGGCGAGGTTGGCGCAGGAGTTCCACGAACCGGCCGACTCGCCGAACAGCGTGACGTTTCCGGGGTTCCCGCCGAAGGCCTCGGCGTTGCGCCGGACCCAGCGCAGGGCCGCCTGCTGGTCGAGCAGGCCGTAGTTGCCCGTCTGGTAGCGCCGGTCGGCGCCGGACTCCAGGCCCGGGTGCGCGAGCCAGCCGAACGCGCCGAGGCGGTAGTTGATCGTGACGACCACGACGCCGCCCTCCACGGCCAGCTTGGCGGCGTTGTAGACGCTCGCGGTGCCGGTCGTGTTACCGCCGCCGTGCACCCACACCATGACAGGCAGCCCGTGCTTGCGTTGCGCGCGGTCCGGCGTGGTGACGTTCAGATAGAGGCAGTCTTCCTCGTAGCTCGTCTCGCCCCCATATGGCGCGGGAAGTTGCGCGCACTGGCCGCGCGGCGAGGTGGCGTCGCGCACGCCCTGCCACGGCCGCGCCGGCTGCGGCGGCCTGAAGCGCAGGTCCCCCGTCGGCGGCGCGGCGAACGGAATGCCCTGGAACAGGCGGTGGTCCTGCCGCACCTGGCCTCGCACCAACCCCAGGTCGGTGCGGACGACGGCGGACGAGTCCGGTGCCCGGTGCTGGGCCGATGCCGGAGCAGTCCCTCCTAAGACGAGAGCGGATGCGAGCAGCGAGACGGCGATGAGTCTCACAGGGTCCCCTTTCAGCGCGACTCTTTCTGACACCCCCGAACGGCCGATCTCTTCGCATCACATCAGGGCTTGATCTCAAAAAGGACGCGAGCGTCCAACGTGTTCGTCTACGACACGATCCGCGAAATTCCGGACGTGGCAGCGGCGGTGGGCGCGGCGCGGCTCACCAGCGCTGGCGGGCCTCCTCCGCCCAGCCGGTGAGGCCGTCGAAGTCGAGCCATGTGCCGTCGTCGGCCTGGGCGCGGCCGCTGAAGTGGCCGAAGCACTGGTGGGTCTCGGTGCCGACGACGCCGAGCTCCGTCCGCGCGACCTTCTCGTGGAAGGGCCGGAACTCCGCCTCGACACGGGCCCCGCGGATCGTCCAGGGGCGCAGCCAGTCGCCGCGGTCGTAGGACCAGTCGAGCTCGTCGCCGATCTTGTGGAGCCGGCCGCCCGCGAACAGCGCGTTCTCGGTCATGCCGGTGCCGTCGGTCCACTTGCCGCCGAGCTGCAGGGCCAGGCCGGGGCCGCTCGCCGCCGCCCAGTTCCACGTCATCCGGTACGGCCACTTGCCGCGCCCGTGGTCGAGGACGGCGAACGCGCCGTCTCCGATCTCGTGGTCGCCGGACGGGAGCCGCAGCCGCCCGTGCACGGGGCGCCCGACGTCCTTGACCGTGTACTGGAAGCGCCTGTCGCTCCAGGGGACCACCACGCCGAGCGACTCGTGCCCGTCCGGCAGCGGGACCCGGACGTCCAGGTCCACCACCCCGGGGACCAGCGCCCGCAGCCGCGAGCCGGACGGGCCCTGCCGGACGCCGACCGCGAAGCCCGCCCCGCGCACCGACGCCTCCCCGGAGCCGCTGCGGTCGGGGAACACCGCGCCGCGCGCGAAGGGGACCACGCCGTCCCGGGAGATCTCCTCGCCCGTCCCGCGGTCCAGCACGTACACGCCGTGGACCGCGGCGTAGTCGAGCGACGAGGCGACCAGCCCGGCGATGTGCCGGGGCGTGACGATGCCCCAGTACTCCCAGCGCTTGGCCCGTCCCCACCCGCGCAGGTTCGCGCGGTGCAGCGGGCGCCGCGTCCAGCCGACCGCCCGCGGATCGAGCCGCCCGTCCGGCGTGCACAGGTCGACGGGCTCGGTGATCTCGCGCTCATGGGTCGGCATGTTCCGAGGCTACCGAGCGGTCCGCGCGACGCCGTGGCCCCTGGAACGGTTCAGCCCCGGACACGGCCCGTTTAAATAAGTCCATACCTTGGCCAGAGTTTCTCTCGTGCCGGACCGGTCGATCTCCTCTAGGTGATCATTGAACCGCCCTGGAGCGCCGAGGAGCACGATCGCGCGCTGGACCGGCTCGCCGCCCGGGAGAACTTCCCGGTGGCCGCGCGGGTCCTGCCCGCCCGGCACCGCGCCGCCCTGCGGGCCGTCTACGGCTTCGCGCGGCTCGTCGACGACATCGGCGACGAGGCCCCGCCGGAGCAGCGGCCCAAGCTGCTCGGACTCGTGGACGACGACCTGGACCGCGTGTTCGCCGGGCGGACGCCCGCCCTGCCGCAGCTGCGGAGACTGGCGGAGACGGTGCACGCGCACCGGATCCCCGCGGAGCCGTTCCGCGACCTCGTGCAGGCGAACCGGCAGGACCAGACCGTCCACCGGTACGAGACGTTCGCCGACCTGAAGGCGTACTGCGCGCTGTCCGCCGCGCCGGTGGGACGGATCGTCCTGCGCCTGTTCCGCGCGGACGCCCCGCGCCTCGCGGCCGCGTCCGACGACGTCTGCACGGCGCTGCAGATCGTCGAGCACTGCCAGGACGCCGGGCAGGACTACCGGGCCGGCCGGATCTACCTGCCCGGCGAGGACCTGCGGCGGTTCGGCTGCGCCGAGGACGACCTCGCGCGGCCGGTGACGCCGACCCGGCTGCGCGGCGTCCTGGCGCTGCAGGCCGGCCGCGCCCGCGAGCTGCTGGACGGGGGCGCCGCGCCGCTGCTGGCGGACCTGACGGGATGGGCGCGCGTCGCCGTGGCGGGCTACGTGGCCGGCGGGCGCGCCGCGCTGTCGGCTCTGGAGCGCGGGCGGTACGACGTGCTCGCTCATGCGCTGCGTCCACGGCGGGCCGCACTGCCGGCCGGGTGGGCGCGCGCCCTTGGAAGGAGGGGGCGATGACGGTTTCGGAGACGTGCGAGAGTTCCGAGCGGGTGGTCGGGGCGTACCGGCACTGCGAGCGGGTGGTGCGCGAGGAGGCCCGCAACTTCTCCTACGGGATCCGGCTGATGCCGGCCCCGAAGCGGCGGGCGATGAGCGCGGTGTACGCGTTCGCGCGCGGCATCGACGACATCGGCGACGGCCCGGAGCCGGCGTGCGTCCGGCTCGACCTGCTGGACCGGACGCGGCAGCGGCTGACGACCGTGCAGGAGGTGCTGCGGCGGCGGGTGGACGTCCGGGCGCTGGAGGGGCATCCGGTGCTGACCGCGCTGGCGGACGCGGCGGGCCGGTTCCCGATCCCCCTGGAGGCGTTCGAGGAGCTCATCGACGGCTGCGAGGACGACGTGCGCGGCGCCGACTACGAGACCTTCGACGACCTGCTGCGCTACTGCCAGCGGGTCGCGGGCTCGGTGGGGCGGCTGTCGCTCGGGGTGTTCGGGTCGGACGGCCGGCAGCGGGCCGAGGGCCTCGCCGACTCGCTCGGCGTCGCGCTCCAGCTCACCAACATCCTGCGCGACCTGCGCGAGGACCGGCTGGCCGGGCGGACCTACATCCCGGCCGAGGACCTCGCCCGGTTCGGCTGCACGCTGAAGCTGGACGAGTCGGGCGCGTTCATCGACCCGCCGTGGCGGCTGAACGAGCTGATCGGCTTCCAGGCGGAGCGGGCGCGGGCCTGGTACGCCGAGGGGCTGCGGCTGCTGCCGCTGCTGGACCGGCGCAGCGCGGCGTGCACGGCGGCGATGGCCGGGATCTACCGGCGGCTGCTGGAGAACATCGCCGCGCGCCCGCAGATCGCGCTGGACGCGCGGATGTCGCTGCCGACCTGGCAGAAGGCCGTGGTGGCGGCGCGCGCGCTGTCGGGGGTGGAGCGGTGAGCGTCGTCATCGTGGGCGGGGGCCTCGCGGGCATCAGCGCGGCGATCGCGCTGCAGGAGTCGGGCGTCGCGGTCACGCTGCTGGAGTCCCGGCCGTGGCTCGGCGGCGCCACCCACTCGTTCGGGCGGGGCGAGCTGAGCGTCGACAACGGCCAGCACGTCTTCCTGCGGTGCTGCACGGCGTACCAGGGGCTGCTGCACCGGCTGCGCGCCGACCACCTCGTCGAGGTGCAGGACCGGTTCGACGTGCCCGTCCTGCGGGCGGGCGCGCCGCCGGCGCGGCTGCGCCGATCGGGCCTGCCGAGCCCGCTGCACCTGCTGCCCTCGCTGGCCCGGTACGCGCCGCTGTCGGCCGCCGACCGGCTGAGGGCCGTGCGCGCCGCGCTGGGGCTGGCGCGCCTGGACCCGGCCGACCCCGTCCTCGACCAGGTCTCCGCCGGGGCGTGGCTGGCGCAGCGCGGGCAGCGGCCGTGGGCCAGGGAGGCCCTGTGGGGCCTGTTCCTCACGTCCGCGCTGAACGCCGAGGTGGACGACGCGGCGCTCGGCCTGTCGGCGATGGTGTGCCGGCGGGCCCTGTTCGGACGCCCCGACGCGGCCGACATCGGGGTGCCGCTCGTCCCGCTGGAGGAGCTGCACGGCGGCCCGGCGCTGCGGCGCATCGCGGAGATGGGCGGGACCGTCCGGCTGAAGGCCCGGGTGGAGTCCGTCACCGCCGACCCGAAGGTGGTCGTGGACGGGACGCCGATCGCCGCCGACGCGGTGGTCATCGCGGTGCCGCACGAGGCGGCGGCGCGGCTGCTGCCCGCCGAGGCGCTGCCGGACCCGCTGCGCTGGCCCGAGCTGGACGCCAGCCCGATCGTGAACGTGCACGTCGTCTACGACCGCAGGGTCATGGACGCGCCGTTCGCCGCCGCGGTCGGCTCGCCCGTCCAGTGGGTCTTCGACCGGACGGCGGTCAGCGGGCTGCGCAGCGGCCAGTACCTCGCGGTGTCGCTGTCGGCCGCCGACCCGTGGATCGACATGCCGACCGCCGAGCTGCGCTCGCGGTTCGTGCCCGAGCTGCGGCGGCTGCTGCCCGCCGCGTGGGGCGCGCAGGTCCGGGAGGTGTTCGTGACGCGGGAGCGGCGCGCGACGTTCCGGCAGCGCCCCGGCAGCGCGGCCGC